>DASQMM010000268.1:0-25998 GCA_035645495.1 Brevibacillus sp.
CTCCTGATCAGGAACACCGTATTCTTGTCTGCGCAGCGACTGCTCATAGTGGTCTTCTGGAGTCTCTCCCACGCAGGTGATGAACGATTGATGGGAGCCGGGCACGAGGAGCAGCGGGCCATTATAATGGAAATTTTCTTCCAGCGTAATCGAACAACTCAAGGCCCGCATCCGCGGCATGCCATCCTCTACATGCCAGGTCTCAAAATCGGAGTGCCAGTAAAATTCCTTGCCGGTAAAGCCTTTTTTGTAATTGATCCGCGACTGGTGGATATAGACCTCGCTGCCCAGGATTTGCTCGATCATTTTGACCAATCGAGGGTCCTGCGACAGCTTCCGGAACACCTCGTTGTCCCGGTGAACGGCGAAAATGGATCGCACCTCTTGGGATTCTGGCTCCCGGATTACTTCCTTGCGATTCGCTTGCGCATTTATCTCCCATAAGCGATCCATTTCGCTTCGAAGTTCCTGGACCTCCTCCGATGCGAAAAAGCCGGTCAAGTTCAAATAGCCATTCTGTTCGTAAAAGGAAAGCTGCTCGGTTGTGAGCGGACCGCTGTTTGTCCGTTCGTTGCGATAGACGACCGGATCGACACGCGGCAGAATCCTTGCCTCCGGGCTGACACGGGATGGATAGACGTCATGTACGATGGATTGGTTTGTCATGAGCGATTTCCCTCCAGTAGCGGGTAGACCCCTTCTTCATCATGAACCTCGCGCCCTGTCAACGGCGGATTGAAGACACAGACCATTCGCATCTGGCTGTGCGCCCGCAAATAATGCTTTTCGTGCCCGGACAAGGCGTACATCATCCCGGGACGGATCTGATAGGTTTCGCCTCCGACGACCTCGATCTCGCCTTCTCCTTCGATGCAATACACGGCTTCCAGGTGGTTTTTGTACCAGATGTAGGTCTCCGTTCCCGCCTTGATGATCGTATCGTGCAGAGAAAAGCCCATCTGATCATGCTGCAAGAGAAACCTCCTGCTGGCCCAGGTCGGTGTATCGATGTCGTCCTTCGTTCCGATAAGGTCCTCCAAGTGTTTGACGATCATTTATCCTCTCTCCTTTCGCTGGCATATCTTTACACTTTCCTCGAGAATATCCAGCCCCTTATTCAATGCTTCCTCGGAAATCGTCAGCGGAGGCAGGAGCTTGATCACTTCACTTCGCGCTCCGGATGTCTCCATGATCAGTCCTCGCTCAAACGCGCACGCGCAGATTTTTTCTGCCAGCCCATCCTCCTGTACAGCGAGACCCAGCATCAATCCCTTGCCGCGAACCTCCCCGCCCAAGTATGGATAATCTGCTGCGATCTTCTCCAGGCGGGCACGAGCCATCCGCCCCTTTTTCTCGATGCTTTGGCGAAACGCGTCATCCTTCCAGTAGTTCAATGCCTCAAGCGCGGCGATAAACGCCAGATTGTTGCCGCGAAATGTCCCGTTGTGCTCCCCTGGCTGCCATTTATCGAGGTCCGGCCTGATCAGCGTGAGGGCAAGGGGCAAACCGTAGCCGCCGATGGATTTGGAGAGGCAGACGATGTCAGGCGTAATGCCCACCTGCTCGAAGCTGAAGAACGTACCCGTTCGTCCGCAACCTGCCTGCACATCATCGACGATCAGCAGGATGTCATGCTTGCGGCAGATCGCCTCGATTCTGCGCAGCCACTCCGAGCTTGCTACATTGATCCCCCCTTCTCCCTGAACGGTTTCGAGGATCATAGCTGCGGGGAGAGAAAGTCCGCTGCCACCGTCTTCGAGCAGCCGTTCGATATACGCTGCGGTATCCACATCCGCGCCCATGTAGTTGTCAAAGGGAAGGGACAAGGCATGGGTCAAGGGCATCCCGGCTCCTTCGCGTTTCATCCGGTTTCCGGTCACGGACAAAGAGCCGATGGTCATGCCGTGAAACCCGTTGGTAAAGCTCAGGACCGTATGTCTCCCGGTCGTCTTGCGCGCCAGCTTCAAGGCCGCTTCGACGCTGTTGGTTCCCGTAGGACCGGGGAACATGATTTTATAGGACATGCCGCGCGGGGCCAAGATCACCTCGTTGAACTTCTTCAGCAACGCTTCTTTGGCTTCGGTCGCCATATCCAGGCTGTGCGTGACTCCGTCCTGTCTCAGATACTCGATCAGTTTTTCCTTGATCACCGGGTTGTTGTGCCCATAGTTCAGCGCTCCTGCGCCAGCAAAAAAGTCTATATAGGCCCTTCCTGCGTTATCCCAGAGTGTATGCCCGCTCGCTTTGGCAAACACGACCGGAAAATTTCGGATGTAGCTCCTTACCTGTGACTCCATTTGCGCGAACACCTGCAATGGGTTTTGTACCTCGGTAATGGTTTTCATGCATAACCTCCTCAGTTATGGGCGGGAATGGGGCCGATTCGATACGTCCATTCCGCTTCATGGGCTCCACCTGGAAACAAGTGGGCGGGGAAACATTCTTCGATCCGACAATGGGTCCTGTACGTTTTGCCTACACCTTTGAACAAAGTACTGGAAGCTTCATTGGTAGGAGAGACAGTCGCTTCCAGATAGCGAATGTTCTGGCTTTCGCCTCTGCGCAGAAGCTCCTGAATCATGCTTTTGGCGATGCCCATTCCTCTGTATGCGTCATGGACGCCGATCTGCCAGATAAACAAGGTATCCTCCTGATCTGGTCGGTAGAAGCCGGTCACAAAGCCCACGATCTCTTCTCCGATCTCGGCGACCACACAAGTATCCTGAAAAAACCGGGCAAACATCAGGTAGGCATAGGCAGAGTTCATCTCCAGCACGCCAGAATCGCGCGCCAGCCGCCACATCGAAGCGCCGTCGTCTTCTGTCGGCGATCGCAGG
This sequence comes from Brevibacillus sp., assembly GCA_035645495.1. Taxonomy (GTDB): domain Bacteria; phylum Bacillota; class Bacilli; order Brevibacillales; family Brevibacillaceae; genus Brevibacillus. Next base: position 2,838 of record DASQMM010000268.1, read on the forward strand.
CTGATTTGCCCGGAACGAATCTTCTCGCTCGTCTTCATCTGTATCACCTCCTTTCAAAGCGCTGCTATCCAAAGCGTCACCCGGCGCGAAAACGGCTCAGGAACGTCTGCAGGCGCGGGCTTTCTGGCTTGTAAAAAATTTGTTCGGGCGTTCCCTGCTCTACGATCCTGCCTCCATCGGTGAAAATGATCCGATCTGCCACATCACGGGCGAAATCCATCTCGTGAGTAATCAAAAGCATCGCCATCTCGCCTTCTGCCGCGATTTCCCGAATGACCGACAGCACTTCCCCGACCAGCTCCGGGTCGAGCGCAGAGGTCACCTCGTCAAACAGCATGACCTTCGGACGCATGACCAAGGCACGCGCGATGGCGACACGCTGTTTTTGACCGCCGGACAGCTGCGCCGGATAATAGTCCAGCTTGTCAGCAAGACCGACCTTTCTCAGCATGGTAATCGCCCGATCAACGGCTTCTTCCTTGTCGAGACCCAGCACGTGAATCGGAGCTTCCGTTACATTGCGCAGAATGCTCATGTGCGGAAACAGATTGAAGTGCTGAAACACCATCCCGATCTTGCCGCGAATGCTGTGCAGATGCTTTTCATCCGCACGCACCAGTTTGCCATTCACGTTCTTATGCCAGAGATGCTCTCCGTCCACCTCAATCGTTCCTGAGCTCGGCTCCTCCAGGGTCATCAGCAGACGAGCCATCGTGGTCTTGCCTGAGCCGCTGGAGCCAATCACGGCGATCTTTTCACCGGGTGCGATGTCCAGATCAATTTCCCTTAAAATGGTCAGATCCCCAAATGACTTGCTCACCTTCCGATAACGAACGACGGGAGCTTCCTTACTTGCAAAATTCATGATTGCTTCCTCCTTTTTTACGTGCGGTTCCATTTCAATTCCAGTCTCCTGATCAACAGCGATGAAGCGTAGCTGAGAATCAGGAAAAGAATCCCCACGAGCGTGAATGCTTCCAGATAGCGGAAGGATTCTGCCCCGATCATCTTGGCTGCCATAAGCATTTCAACCAGCGTAATGGCGGACAAGACGGGCGTTTCTTTGAACATGACGATCAAATAATTGCCGAGAACCGGGACTACCGGACGGATCGCCTGGGGAAGAATAATGCGCCGCCACATCGTCCACCTCGTAAAGTTCAAGGCTTTGGCAGCTTCCCACTGACCGCGCGGCACGGCCTCAATCCCGGAGCGGTAGACCTCTGACAGATAGGCGCTGTAGTGGATGCCAAGCCCCAGCACTCCGGCAGTAAAAGGGCCCAAAGAGATGCCAATTGCCGGCAAGCCGTAGAAAAGGAAGTACAACTGCACCAGGAGCGGCGTGCTGCGTACGAATTCAATCACTCCGGTGAAAATCAGCGAGATCAAGCGATTCTTGGAACGGCGCCCCATCGCCAGGAGCAAACCTCCCACCAATGCGATGGCAAAGCCGACGATTGTCGCCAGGATGGTCATTTTCATCGCGTCCAGAATGTACGGCAAGGTGCTCCAGGTAAAACTCCAACTCCACATCGCCTACACCCTCCCCGCAGAAAAACGACGTTCCAGCCAACGCATCATCAATGTCAACGGGTATGCCATGACAAAGTACAGCAGCAAAATGAGGCCGAATATTTCAAATGTTCTGGATGCATCAAATGTGCGCAAGATCATCCCCTGGTATGTCAGATCCGCCATCGTAATCAGGGAGACCAGAGATGTCCCTTTCAGCAGCTCAATTGCTAAATTGCTGAAGGACGGCAGCATGATGACCATTGCTTGCGGCAAAATCACGCGTCTCATCCGCAGCATGGGGCTCATGTTCAACGCAATCGAGGCTTCCGTCTGTCCTTTGGGGACAGCGAGGATGGCACTTCGCACTACTTCCGATCCATACGCGCCGTAGTTGAGGCCCAATGCTGCGACCCCGGCTGCCAGCGCAGTCAGCTCGATCCCCAGCAGCGGCAGCGCGTAGAATAGCCAGAACAACTGGACGATCAGCGAGGTGCCGCGAAATACCTCCACGTAGACCGAACTGACCAAACGAATGCTTTTTCGGCGGGAAAGGCGGGCAAATCCCGCCAGAAATGAGAGCAGAAACGCCACGCCCATCGACAATGCGGTGATCTTGAGAGTCGTGACGGCACCCTGAAAAAGCAGCGGCAATAAATCAACAGACACCATGATCCTTCATTCCTCTCCAAAGCGGATTGCCTTATTCTTTGACTAATTCTTCTGCTGTCATCTCACCCGGCAATTCCTGCTCGGTAAAACCGAACGGTTCCAAAATCTTCAGCAGTTCCCCTGAATCCTTCAGCTTTTGCAGCTCCGCATTGTAGGCGGCGACAAAATCTGCATCCTCTTTGCGGAAGGCAGCGGCACCGTAGCCTCGGACACTTTTGCCGTCGATCTCAGGCTGAACAAAATCCATCACTCGCTCCAGGCTGTCGTCCTTCGCACTATCCAGCACGGCTTGCAAGGAGGGTCCTGTCATCGTGATGGCATCCGCACGACCGGATTGCAGAGCCGAGACAGCTGATGGCTGGTCGGGAACTAGCACCATCTGTTCCTTTTTCACGCCGCTTTTCTCCAGGTATTCAATCTCAATCGCTCCGCCCATCACCGCTATTTTGGCAGCAGGATTGGCTGCAATGTCTGCGTAGCTTTTCAGGTTTAGCGGATTCCCCTTCTTCACTGCAATCGCCTCTCCGATGCTGTACTCGGGATTGGCAAAAGCGACTTCCTGTGCTCGTTTCGGTGTGATGTACATGCCGGCTGTAATGATGTCAAAACGATTTGCCTTCAAGCCGGGAATCAGCGAGCCAAATTCGGTCAGGACACCGTTCATTTCCGGGATGCCCATGCGCTCCAGAACGACACGCGCCACCTCTACGGCCTCTCCTGTCAGCTTTCCGTCCGGTGTCGCATAGGCGTATGGCACCTCATTGGCGAAGCCGACTGTGACAAAGCCCTGCTGTTTCGCTTTTTCCAGCGTCGATCCTCCTGACGCCTGCTCTCCTCCCGGCGCTCCTGTCTGCGCCGTGTCCGCAGAACAACCCGCAAACAACAGACTGCTGGACAAAATCGCCGTACATACGAATCTCATCATGCTTTTTTTCATTCCTTGCTCCCCCTTGTTAATTGGATACGGAAAAATTGGATACGAAAAAATGGATACAACAAAAAATCGGCGCATTGCTTCTTCCTGCCGAGGGCCATCCCGGGGGCAAAAGCAAATGCACCGATTGTTCTACGTAAAGCAGGCAGCGCAAAAGAAACCTCCTTGTTTGGAGCTCTTCCAAACAAACAAGTGCTGCGATTCCCTGCGAAAAGGTGTTACTACATGATCTGCTTTAGCCGACGAGGTTAGCTGACGGGTAGGATGGCAGTTTGGCATCCCTTCTGCTCGATGCAGAATTAACCCCAGAGGTGGTTCCCCCGCTTCCGTCCTGAACGGAACTAGGCCCATATTTGATTGGCAGGTAGATCTGTACTCCTCTCATGAAGCCGTTATGGTTAACACGCGTTTTATGTTAGCATAGCCTCGGCGGGGACTCATCCTTGATAATTCCTGATATGCGGCCCTCAGGTCCTTTCAGGCAGAGTTAACCGTAATTACCGGAGGTATCCAAAAACTTCCTCCCAGATCCTACCCTGTCCAATCTGATTGAAAATGTTTAAGGGGGTGTCGTCGAGCTGCATTGGTGGGGAGGAAAAAGGGAAGAACGCTCAGGCGGGTTGGGATCTTTGCCGGGGGTCATCCCTGGCCGCCTCCACTACAAAGGCGGAACCGCGGCCAAAAGCAGCCCACTTCGAAGAAGTGATTCAGGGTTGGCCGCTGAATGCGTGTTCCACCTTTTCCATTACGGCTTGGTCAAGATCCCAAATGCCTTCGCTTTTCTTCCCTTTTTCCTCGGCCAGCTTCACTCGATCTCCATGCTAATGGTGTGCGGGTTTCTCAGGAGGTTTTATTTCTTGGTTACAACTCCGTCCGCATCTACCTTGGCATCAAACGAAATCTGGTTCAGCTTTTCGATCATCCGCTTTTTACTCGCTGCATCCAGGGGGACGGGCTGACCATTTACGATTTTGACGGGGATGACGCTGGTCTTTGTGCCTTGATCGTCGAATGCCAGCTTGACCATGATTGCCTCGCGACCTTTTGGGTTGTAGGAGGTGGTGAACACGAAATTGCCGACACTGTAGTAGATGGGAGCATCCTTGTAGAACTCAATGCCCATCACCGAGTGCGGGTGCGAACCGACGACGGCATCTACGCCGCTGTCGATCAGCTTGCGGGCCATCGCACGCGCATAAGGTTCGGGCACATCCTTGTATTCCAGGTTCCAATGCATGACGGCGATGGTGATGTCCGCGACCTCTGCCGCCTTTTTGACATAGGTCAGCATCGGTTCATCCGTGTAGGCATGCGCAAGTCCCGGCTTGTTTTTCCCGGCAAACCACTGGCGATTGGGCAAAACGCGGCTCAAGCCAATGACGGTGATCCGTTTGCCCTTGATCGTCGCAAGATAAGGGGCGAACGCCTCCTCCTCGTTTTTTCCCGCTCCCACCCAGGCGATCTGATTTGTCTGCAGATGCTGGATCGTGTCAAACAGCGCATCCATTCCGTAATCCAGCGAGTGGTTGTTGGCCAGATTGACGACATCGAATCCAGCGTTCGCCAAGCCTTTTAGCGTTTCCGGTTTGGAGCGGTAGGCAAATTCTTTCGCCTCTGCTTTCCCACGTGTGCTGACGGATGTTTCCAGATTCCCGATGGTCAAATCTGCCTGCTGCAAGATAGCGGCTGTTTTTTGAAACGGGTAGTCCACCCCATGCTTGGCGATCTGTCCGCCGACACTTTTGTCCAGCATGATATCCCCGACAAAGACAATTTGGAGCTCTTCCGTCTGCATCTGCTGCTGCGCAGGCTGGTTCGTCTGTTCCGTTGCCATGACGAGCCCGGGTGCACCCCCGACTACAGTCAGCAGGCATGTCAGGCCCCATGCTGCCAGCGTTTTTTGAAGGCTTCGGATCTTGCTTCACCTCATTCCTTTCCCTATTTGCCTTCATTCTAGGAAAAGAAGCGTGTGAAGCATGTTGAAGGGTGTCCGAGGCGAGAAGAAATTTATCGTGCCAAACCGACGTAAAAGGTGGATTTTTTTCCCATTTCCCGATCAGGACAGCAAAGCCGCAATTTGATCAGTATCGACATTGCCTCCCGAAATGACGGAGACCACTCTCTTGTCCCGCAGAGATGTTTTGGCAAACAAAGCCGCCGCTACCGTCGTCGCACTGGATGGCTCGATCACTTGCTTCATGCGTTCCAGCACCAGGCGAAATGCCTCGCGAATCTCTTCTTCGCTGACCAGAACGAGGTCGTCCAGGTACTTTTGCAGCACGGGGAAGGTAAGATCACCTGGTTGCGAGGTACGCAGGCCATCTGCGATTGTCGTGGTTCCCGGGATGGAGACAAGCTGGTTTTTTTGCAAGGAAAGAAAGGTGTCGTTGGCTAGCTGCGGCTCTACCCCGATGACCTGGACTGCGGGCTTCGTTTCCTTGATCGCGGTCAGGATCCCGGAGATGAGCCCTCCTCCACCGATGGGAACCAGGATCGCATCGACATCCTCCAATTGTTCGAGGATCTCCAGGCCGATCGTTCCTTGGCCTGCCATAATCAACGGATCGTCGTAGGGAGGGATGTACACGCCATTCTCTTCTTTGGCGATCGCTTTGGCCTTTGGCAGACGCTCTGCTGATGTCAGTCCGCATTTCACGACTTTGCCGTTGTAAGCCTGGATGGCTTCCATCTTGCACAACGCTACATCTTCCGGGACTACGATCGTCGCGGGAATCCCCAGCCTATTGGCAATATAAGCGACTGCCTGTCCGTGATTGCCGGAAGAAGCCGCTGTAATGGAAGTGGCTCCTTGTGCAACCGCCTGCTTCACCTTGTTGGCTGCCCCTCTTATTTTGAAGGAACCCGTCTTCTGCAGATGCTCTGCTTTGAAAAACAGCCTGTTGCCGCTTTGTTTGGACAACTGTTCGGAATGAAGCAAAGGAGTGAAGTGAATCGTATCAGCAATCGCCTCTCGTGCCGCCATGATGTTTTCTCGCCTGATCATGAACATCTCTCCCCTGTTTACAATGTTACAGCGATGATAAAATCAATTTCGACCGGCGTATTGCCAGGCAGCTCCGCTACGCCGACTGCCGTCCTGGCATGGCGCCCTTTTTCCCCGAAAATCTGCATGAGCAGCTCGGATGCGGCATCCATCACCATCGGCTGTTGGGAAAAGCCTGTACCCGACTGCACGTAACCGTTGATCTTCAGCACCCGCTCTACCTGATCGAGGCTGCCGATTTCCGCTTCGAGACAGCTCAAGCCCCTGAGGACACAGACCCGCGCCAGCTCCTGCGCCTGTTCGATCGTGACGTCCTGTCCCACTTTTCCCACATACGGAATTTTGCCATCGACTCTTGGCACTTGGCCACTGATGTAGGCGATCCCCTGGTGCACGACTACGGGCACATACTGATAAAGCGAGGGGACAGCCTGTGGTAATTCCAAACCTAATTCACGCAATCGTTCTTTGATCATGACTACCTCCATAATGAAAACCTCTGCTGTACATGCAGAGGTCTCTTATTTACACAAATATACCAAATTTTCATGCCATTGATCTAGTTGGCTTGGTGCAAAAGCTCCTCACTTCGGCTGCATGCGGATGGCCCCGTCCAAGCGAATGGTTTCGCCGTTCAGCATGGCGTTTTCGATGATGTGACCCACCAGGCTGGCGTATTCCCGAGGCTCTCCCAAGCGTGGTGGAAAAGGAGCCATCGCTCCCATGGCATCCTTGGCAGCACGCGGCAGCGTATCGAAAAGCGGCGTGTCGAACAACCCGGGAGCAATCGTCATGACGCGAATGCCGTAAGGGGCGAGATCACGCGCGATCGGCAATGTCATTCCCACAATCCCGCCTTTAGAGGCACTGTAGGCTGCCTGACCGACCTGTCCCTCATAGGCTGCGACCGAGGCAGTGTTGATGATGACTCCTCGTTCCCCCTGCTCGTTTGGTTCATTGCCGGCCATCTGTTCTGCCACCAGCCGAATGACGTTGAAGGAGCCGATCAGATTGACAGAGATGACCTTGGAAAAGGCATCCAAGCGATGCGGGCCGTTGCGCGACAAGGTTTTTTGGGCGATTCCGATGCCCGCACAGTTGACGGCAGCGTGAATGGTCCCAAAGGTTCCGGCGACCTGATCGACGGCATCTCGTACACTCTCTTCGCTCGTGACGTCAGCATGGACGTAGGTGGCATAATCTCTCCCCAACTCCTGAGCAAGCGCAATCCCCTTTTCCCGTGCAACATCCAGGATGGCTGCCTTCCCGCCATGCTCTACCACGTATCTCACTGTTGCTTCGCCTAGACCGGATGCTCCGCCTGTGACAGCGACGACAGTGTTTTGAATATCCAAGCCATCCTCTCCTTCCGCTTTTCAGATCCCAGAAAAAGGATTGCAAGTTGGATACCAGTCGGGATTTTCCTGCACCTCCGCGCCTTCTACTCATCGCTTACTGTGTAATTTGGCTTGATTCCGTACATTTTTCCGTACAAATGTGTCCAGGTGCAGGACAGATGATTACGGTGGACAGCGGTCAAACGATGTAAAAAACAGGCTAGCACCTTTTACATGATGACCGAGCTTGATGTCTACTGAACCTATTGAATTGCTGGTTTTAGCACTATATGAAAAACCCGCCCCTCTATATAAGCGGGGCGGGTTAGCGACAGAATGTACATAAGTGCGACAGGTATCTAGTATGATTAGATTTCTTTATCCCCCAATTACCACAGACATCTGCGCCAACTCCGCAATCGTCTCCTCATCCACCGAAAGCCCCAAGCCTGGAAGATTCGGCAAGACAATCCGCTTTCCTTCATAGGGAAAGGCGGCGACATCTCGTGAAAACATCAGCGGACCTACCAGCTCGTTGGAGATAATGTTCTTTTTGGCTGCGCTCAGATGAGCACCTGCCGCAGAAGCGACAGCGGACTCGACCATCGAGCCTACCTGGCACTCCATCCCTGCCATCTCGGCTTGCGCCACCAGCTTCAGGGCCGGATAGATGCCGCCGCATTTCATCAGCTTGATATTGAGCTTGTCGGCTGCCTGCTTGATGATCGTCTCGCGCATCTCACGGTCACCGTGGACACCTTCGTCGATCATCACCGACAGATAGGTTTGCCGACGAATTTCCGCCAATGCCGAGATGTCGTCGGCGATGACGGGCTGCTCGATCCAATCGATATTGCACGTTTTTACCTGCTCCAGGGCCCACATGGTCGTGGCTTTGTTCCTCCAGCCCTGGTTGGCATCGACACGCAATTGCACGTGGTCGCCGATCGCCCGACGGACTGCCTGAATTCGTTTGACATCGACGACGGGGTTGTTGCCCACTTTGATCTTGATCGATTCGTACCCTTGTCGGATGGCTTCCTTCGCTTCCTCTGCCATGACGTCAGGGTCGAGAATGCTCACCACGTAGGGAACTGGCAATTGATCGTGAAAGCGGCCCCCGAGCAGATTGTAGACAGGCTGGTTGGTCGCCTTGCCCATGATATCGTAGCAGGCAATATCAATCGCTGCCTTCGCTGACGGGCAGCCGTACACGGCACCCGCCATTTTTTCATGAATCCGCTCGATCTGGAAAGGATCTTCTCCGATGACGAGCGGGCCAAGCTGGTGAACCAGCAAGCTGTAGGTGCTCTCCCAGGTCTCTCCGGTCACGTGCTGGTCTGGTGTCGCCTCGCCGTATCCGGTGATCCCGGCGTCTGTCTCCATCTTTACCAGCAGCGTCGGCATATCGGCGTAGGTCTCATATGCCACGATAAACGGACGAATCAGCGGAAGCCTGATCCCCGTGACTGTGATCGAAGTAATCTGCATGCTGCTCCTCCTCGGGGGCGTCTCCCCATGTCCCCCTATTATTGATAGCCGATCAGATGGGCAATCGTGACGAAGACTGCTCCCAGCACATAGTGAATGAGAATCAGTGGCCAGACCCATTTGACCCACTTGATCCAGGAGATTCCTGCCAGAGCCAGACCTGCCATGAAATAACCGGATGTAGGCGTAAAGATGTTGGAAATTCCGTCTCCGAGCTGGAAGGCGAGAACGGCCGTCTGACGAGTCACGCCGACCAGATCCCCCAGCGGAGCCATGATCGGCATCGTCACAGCCGCTTGCCCGCTGCCTGACGGGATGATGAAGTTGACCATACATTGGACGAAGTACATCCCGATGGCGGTCAAAGCCGCCGGCAAGGAACCTACCGCGTTAGCCAACCCGTAGAGGATGGTGTCAAGAATTTTGCCATCCTGCAAAATAACCAGAATCCCGCGGGCAACCCCGACCACCAATGCGCCCATGACCAGTGTGCGGCAGCCTTCGATAAAAGCTTCTGCGATCTGATTAAACGACAATCTGGAGACAATCCCGGTCAGAATTCCCATCAGCAGGAACAAGCCCGCGATTTCCTTCAAATACCAGCCCAGCTTGGTCACACCAATCGCCAGCATGACGATCGCTGCTCCCAATATCAGCAGTACCAGCTTTTGTTTGCCAGTCAAGCCGGCCACTTGTTCCACAGGATCTTGTTTGTCCCTGAGAACCGTATCTGTGTCATACGTAGTGCTCTGTTGCGGGTCCTTTTTAATCTTGCTCGCATACCTCATCACGTACCAGATGCTGATGATGAGAAAGATCACCCACATCACGATCCGGAAGGTCATCCCGGAAAAAAGCGGGATCTGGGCAATCCCCTGCGCCACCCCGACCGTAAACGGGTTCATGAACGCGGTGGTAAAACCGACAGAGGTACCGATCAGCACCACTGCTGCGCCTGTCATCGAGTCAAAGCCCAGGCGGAGCATCAAGGGAATGAGGATGGTGATATAGGCGATCGTCTCTTCCGCCAGCCCCAGCATCGCCCCTGCCAAAGCAAAGAAGATCATCAGCACGGGAATAATCAGTTTTTCCCGACCTTCCATCTGCCTGGAGATACTGCCTACTGCCCCTTGCACGACATTGGTCGACAAGAGAATACCGAACGAACCACCTACGATAAAAATGTAAAAAATAATGTCCGCTGCTGCATTCATCCCTGTGTAAAGCGATTCAAATACAGCCATAAAACCGATGCTGTCAGCTTCCACCGTATGATAGGTGCCATCCACCGCAATCATGCGTCCAGAGGCATCCTCGGCACGGTCGTACTCACCGGGTGTTACAACATAAGTGGCGATCGCTGCAAGCAAAATGACGGAAAACAAGATCACAAACACGTGAGGCACTCTCGAAGCCATCTCCCAACCCCCTTATCCAGTTTTTGGCGACAATTGTCGTTATATCGTCGCTAATTTACGGATTAATATACGGAAAATTGAATCAATCGTCAAGGCAATTTTCTAAAAATTGATACGATACAGCGCACGCGGTCGCCCTTGCTGATACGGCTGCTCCTCGCCTACTGTCCGAACAAATTCCTTGTCTGCCAATTTTTTCAGGATCCGTTCCGCACTTCGTCTGCTGACTTGCAAATAAGCGGCCAGATCCGTAGCGGTAAAACGATTGTCCCGGCGCAGACGGATAAACGCGATCAGTTTGTTGAGCGTCGCGACACTGATCCCGGTCTCTTCTGCCACATGCAGGACGGTGCGATCCTCGCTTTTGAGATGAAACGCTTTCAAATCCTCATTCAGCGGACCAATTACTTCCTTGTCCTTCGTAACCAAAAATGCGCTGCTCACTCCCACCTGCTTGCGGGCATGGAACAAGCCGATCCTGGCATTCGATTCCGCCTCTTTTGCCGTCATGCCAAAACCAAATCCCATACTGATCGTGACACCAAACAGCTTTTCCAGATTCCCGAAGACAGGCATATGCAAAAAATTGCCAGTCATCTTCTCGACACTGCCCCGTGTCCCGTACAGGATAAACTGGTCCAGTCCAAGCTGTTGGATCGAAGCATCCGTCTCTTTGCCCAACTCCAGCAGCATCTGCTGCAGCATGATTCCCGCGTCGGTCCCGTTCTCTTGGAACGTCCCCTCTCTGGGATCGATCGCCGCTAAGCCGACAGCGATCTGCGCATTCTCACTGATCATCATCTGACCGATTGAGGTCGCCCGTGCCACCGTCTCCCGAATGCTTTTTTCGGGCACGATCATGCTGATGCAGGGTATGCCTGCACGGGTCAACTGGTCGTAGACGTAATCCACGCTAGTCAGGGCGAGCTTGCTCTTCCCGCTCTCCACATTTTCCCGATGAAAGCGAATCAAAGCCTCAGGGTCGAAAGGAGTTCCCTCCTCATCGATGATCTGGCTAAAGTCTTGGACCCTCCAGCGGGAGGCATCAAGGGAAAGCTCGTTTACAGCCTGTTCGATGTATTCCTTTTTGGGTATATCGATGGACAATTCGCGCAGCCCTTCCTTGCGATTGAGCAAGATATGGGCCAAGGTAAGCGTCAGCGTATACTCATCGGATGGGATATAGACGGACGGTATCCTTTTGCTGCGCGCCTGCTTGCGGGCAAAATACGAAGGCAAGGGTCCTGCAAACAGCCAAACGTCGCATTCGTCCAGCTCAGCCGGGAGTGAATCGCATTCCATCGGGTTTTTGTAAGGAAAAACACGAAATTGTATGCCGGGATACGTATCAGCATAAGCCGTAATCCGGAGAGAAAACGGTTCAGGAGTGATAACGGCTATTCGGATGAACACCTTACTTTCCTCCATTCTGCTTCCATGCATCTCTTGTTTGGTTATCCCCACCCAGCCCCAGCAAACAGGCGGGTGGGGATGGCTTCGTCACTTACGCGAGTGCTGTTCGCTTCGGCTCCCTGGTCTCTTTTCCTAGAAAAAGCAGGGTCCCCGTGCCCAGCAGCAGAACGACGGTAAACATCCCGAAGATAAAGGGATAACCGTAGTGCAAACCGGAAAAGTAACCAACGAGGTACGGAGCGATGATGCTTCCGACACGGCCTACACCAGCGGCAAAGCCCGACCCGGTCCCGCGCAAGGGAGTTGGATAGTTTTCCGGCGTGTAGGCATAGAGCGCACCCCAGGCACCCAGGTTAAAGAAGGAGAGCAAAGCGCCTGTGATGAGCAGACTGGCCGTCCCGCTGCTTTCCCCAAACGCGTAAGCCAGGACCGCCGTCATGAACAAAAAGGTGGCGAGTGTCTGTTTGCGTCCCCAGTTCTCTACCAAATAGGCCGCAGCAAAATAGCCCGGCAGCTGCGCCAAGGTCATGATCAGGACGTACTGGAAGCTTTGAATCATCGTGAAGCCTTTGTCTACCAGTACAGACGGCATCCAAAGGAACATCCCGTAGTAGGAAAAGGCGATGGCAAACCAGACGACCCAAAGCGTGATCGTCTCGCGTTTATGCTCCGTCAGCAGTTTTCGCACCGGGATGCGTTCGGTTTGCGGCTTGTATTGCGGCGATTCCGGGATGCTTTTGCGGACAAAAAAGGCGTAAAGAATCGGAAGCGCTCCGAGAATGACCGCCATCCGCCATCCATAATCTGGAATGATAAAATACGCGATCACAGCCGCAATCAGCCAGCCGACTGCCCAAAAACTCTCCAGCAGCACGACCGTTCTTCCGCGTTTTTCCGGAGGCGCGAATTCATTGACCAATGTAGACGCGACCGGAAGTTCCGCTCCCAGCCCAAGTCCCATGAAGAAGCGAAGGAGCAGCATGGCGAAAAAGCCCGTAGCGAACGCACTCGCCAGACTGGCAGCCCCGAACAAAATGAGCGTATACAAAAAGACAGGCTTGCGGCCGATCCGGTCCGCCAGATAGCCGCCCAGCATGGCGCCAATTGCCATTCCGACGAGGTTGCCGGTTCCGAGCAATCCCGCCTCCTCTCCGGTCAGTCCCCATTCCTGCCGAAGGGCTACCATGATAAAGGAGAGGAGAGCCACGTCCATGGCATCAAACATCCAGCCAAATCCCGCTGCCCAAAACACTTTTTTATAAGTTGTCGACATGATGTTGTCCCTGCCTTTTTTCAGATGTTAAAACAGCAATGACAAGAAGGATTCCCGGTCCAGATCTCCAAAAAACGGCTTTAGGTCCACCTCGGCTAGCAATTCAGTCAACGCAGCGCGGTCATAAGGCTGGTCACGCAGCAGCGCTTCCAGCTCCGCTACATCTCGGACACCAAAAAAGTCCCCGTAAATATGTACTTCCTTCATTCTGCCCTTTTCAATCTCGAGCCGCACCTCAATCGTTCCGACGGGAAAACGCTTGGATTGGCGGAAATTGCTCTTCGGCGACTTCCCGTAATTCCATTCCCAGGTCTGGTAACGCTCCTGGGACAATTGGTGGATGTTTTTCCAATCTTCTTCGGTCAGCTTGTATTCCTCTACTTCTTTCCCGTCAAAAATGGAACGCAGGATCGCCTGACGGAACTCTTCGATGGTCATTTCCTGCTCCAAAAACTCGGAGATATTGGCTACCCGGCTGCGAATCGATTTGATCCCTTTCGACTGGATCTTCTCCGCATTCACCTTCAATGCCGACACGATGTGCTCCATCTCGGAATCAAACAACAGCGTGCCGTGGCTATACATGCGCCCTTTGGTCGAATACTGGGCATTGCCTGAGATTTTGCGCTCGCCCACCTGAATGTCATTGCGGCCAGTCAGTTCTGCTTCTACTCCCAACTGTTTTAAGGCCTGCACGACCGGCTTGGTAAACTTGCTGAAATTATGAAAGGATTGCCCGTCGTCATTGGTAATAAAACTGAAATTCAGATTGCCCAAATCGTGGTACACCGCTCCGCCGCCCGACAGCCTGCGTACGACGTGAATGCCCTTTTCCTGCACGTACTCCGCATTGATCTCCTCGATCGTATTCTGGTTCTTGCCGATGATGATGGACGGCTCATTGATGTAGAACAATAAATAGTCATCTGTAGCAGGCAGATGCTTGAGCGCGTACTCCTCAATCGCCAAATTGATCCTTGGGTCTGTGATGCCCTGATTGTCTATAAACAGCATAGGAGTTCCTCCATTTGTTTACATATTCTCTCCTATCATACCATGTTCAACCAGCAGGAAAGAAGGAGTTGCTTGCCAAGTAGTAAACACCAAAAGTTTGGAGGAAGGAAGTTTTTTCCTTCCGTTTTTTACTCATTATTTCTAATCGTTTTGTCGATATAACCGTTAGGTATCAGAATTGATTGTATTCTTCGGAATGAAAAGGGATTTTCGGCATTTTGCTGATACACTACTTACCTGACATCGAGGGGTGTTCAAGAGTGAAAGCGACAACCATTTTTTCCCGTTTCCAGTCCTTGCGACCAAAGCTCATGACAATCATCCTCTTGCTGTTGATCGTGCCCAGTACCTTGATCGGAAATCACACCTACCAGACGGCCACGGCCAGTTTGGATCAATTGGGGGAACGCGCTCTCAAAAACAATGTTCGGCTTACCATCGAGATGATTTCCTCCCTTCACCCCTTTGTAGAACAAGGGAAAATCTCCCTGGAAGAAGCACAGGAAATGGTCAAAAGCCGGATCCTGGGACCCAAACAGGCAGACGGCACTCGCCCTATTAACAAAAACATCGATGTCGGCGAAGCCGGTTATCTATTTGTACTCGATCAAAAAGGGGTCATGCTCGCTTCTCCCAAGATCGAAGGGCAAAATACTTGGGATACAGCCGGACCGGATGGCAGTCTGTTCACGCAGGAAATGATAGCCAAGGCAGGGAATGGCGGCGGCTTTACCTATTATCTCTGGCCGATCCAGCCGGGTTCCGACATCCTGGCTCCTAAAGTTACCTACACCGAACAAGACCCTTATTGGGGATGGGTCATCTGTGCGGGGACTTATACATCCGACTTTAACAAACCGGCCCAGGCCTTGCTGACCGAGGCTATCATCTGGACGACTGTTCTTCTCGCATTCGGAGCTGCCTTCTCCTGGTATATGACCGGCCGGATCACCAAACCGATAACAGCCATTGCCGCCCGCGTCAGACTTGTGGCAGATGGAGTTTTGTCAGGTGAGCCGATCAAAGTGGCAAGCAAAGATGAGATCGGACAGCTCACCGATGACTTCAACATGATGACCCGCAATCTGCGCGACTTGATTCAGCAGGTAGGCGCCAGCTCTGACCATGTCGCGGCTACTTCCGAGCAATTGACAGCAAGCGCCCAGCAGACCAGCCAAGCAACGGAACAAATCGCTGTCACCATGCAAGAAGTCGCCATGGGCACAGAAGGCCAGGTGCGTGCCATCGACGAAACCTCCCGCACGATCACAAGCATGTCCGCAAGCCTGCAAGAAATCGCAGCCAACACCGAACATGTGACAGCTACCGTGAATCAGGCGTCCAAGGTCGTCCATTCTGGCAACGAATCCGTTCAAAAGGCCATCTCTCAGATGGAGTCGATCAGCCGTACTGTAAATGGTTTGGCGGATTCGATCAAATCGCTGGGCCATCGTTCTCAGGAAATTGGAAAAATCGTAGAGGTCATTACGGCCATCGCGGAGCAAACCAACCTCTTGGCTTTGAACGCAGCCATCGAGGCTGCACGCGCCGGGGAGCATGGCAGAGGTTTTGCGGTGGTTGCCGATGAAGTGAGAAAGCTGGCTGAGCAGTCCTCGCAATCGACGAAGCAAATTATCAGCCTGATCGCTGCCATCCAGGAAGAGACGAATTCCGCTATCCACTCGATGGAAACAACGACGGCAGAAGTAGCTGCAGGGATCGAAGTCGTCCATCAGGCAGGGCAATCCTTCCGCGAGATTCATGAGGGAATCGAGCAAGTCGCGGTTCAAACCAGGGAGGTCTCGTACAATACCTCCCAACTGAGCGCGGGTACCCAGCAAATCGTCCAATCGATCGATGTCATCGGTGAAAAAGCCGACACGACAGCTTCCGGCACCCAAAACATCTCAGCGGCTGCCGAAGAGCAATTGGCTTCGATGGAAGAGATCTCCTCCTCCGCTGAATCGCTCTCCCATATGGCGGAAGAGCTGCAAGCCTTGATCCAGAGATTTAAAGTGTAGACCGGATTGTCCAACGCAAGCAAGGCTGTCACGCTGATCGATGCAGATCGGGCGTTGACAGCCTTTTTTTGAGCAGCTTGTGTTTTATCCTCTGAGAAAACGCATGGCTTCGCTGATCAGTGGATGAAGCACCGATATATGCCCTTCCCGTTCAAATTTGCGGAACGAAGCCTGGAAATTCTCTGTTTGGTAGGGCACCATCCACCGATAGAGCTCTTCTGCATCTGCGACCATGCCGGGCTTTTCCTCCGTTCCGATCGCGATCAATAATTTGGCGTCGATTTCGCCCTTTTTCAAGCGCTGCTCGAAGGCCGTCCATCTCTTGTGAAGGCTGTGTTCTTTCCACCAGATAGAAGGGCTAGCTGCAATATAGCTTTGGAAGAGTTCAGGGCGCGTAAACAGCATATACAGCGCAAAGTATCCTCCTAACGAGTGTCCAAACAGCCCTTGACGTTTCCGATCGATCGGACACAACGCTTCCACTGCAGGCTTCAAATCTTCCTCGATGAAGGCGATAAAATCCTCGATGCCTCCCGTTTTCGGCCATGCGGAACCATCCGGCCGTTCCGGCAGCTCGGAACTGTTCGCCGCCTCTGTATAGTCATAGAATCGCTCGTCGGTTACAATCGGTACCTCGGCGTCATAGCCTATGCCGACGATCACCTGCGGCTCGACCCCATGCGGCTTCCTTCCTTGCAGACGCATTGCCTCAGCCATGGAGCCAAATACAGCATTGCCATCCAGCACGTACAACACAGGGTACCCGTTCTCGGGAGATGGCTCTTGCGGAATCGATAAAAAGATGCGGTATTTGCGACCGGAGCGTTTGACACACAAGCTGAAGTGATGGGTGTTCGGAATCTCGAAGCCGCTCGTCATGCGCCTGAACGGCACCAGCTCTCCTGCCTGACTCCGCGAATGTTCCGACTCCTCCTTTTCCCCGAACAGCCATCGGAGAGCCCGCGGGAATTGCTGCGCCATAAAAAGCAAATCATGCGTACCGCCTGCGATTTGCTCAAACTGCAGCTGCTGCACAGGAAAGCCTTTTTCCAGCCAAATCGCATGGGCTTCCAGCGTATTTTCCACCATATGTCTCTGGCGATTGGTTTTATAGATTCCTTCGCAGTCCCCGACAGACAAGTAAATCCGTTGATTCGGTGAAAGGACCGGCTGCTCGCGAAGGAACTCCAGCACTCCCTCGTACCAGAACGATGTCGACAAGAGCCCCAGCCTGCCAAAAGTCTCGGAACGCCAATAGCCGGCGAACATGGCGATAAGCGCGCCAAGCGAGCCTCCTATGATTCCCGTATGCGCAGGTTCGGGCATCGTGCGGTACTTGCTGTCGATCGCTGGCTTGATGACGTCTGCCAGCTCATCGATGTACTGCCGTCCTCTCCCTTCAAACGGCGGCCTGCTTGCAGCCAATGAAGCTGCTGGCCATGGCGTGTATTCGCTATTGCACTCATGTGAAGGGATCCCGACCAGAATCACCTCCACTAATTGGCCCGTCAAGCACAGATGGTCAATGTAATTGATGCAACTCGTAAATGCTTCCCCCTCATCCTGGACATAGGCGACTGGATAGCGCCTGTCAGAGGTTGGATAGGAGGGAGGAAGATAGATTTGAAGCGCACGATCAGATACGTTCAGGCTATAATATCGATTCATGTTTCTCCCTTTCTGCCTCCCGGATCGGAGTGGTTACCTTTTTATTTTCAGCAGCAAATAGATAAAATAGGGGACGCCGATGATCGAGATGACGATTCCTGCTGCAAGCTCGGCAGGAGCAAAAATCGTCTTGCCGATAAAGTCCGCCCATACGACCAAGGCAGCCCCGACCAGGCCACTAACCGGCAGAATGGCGCTATGGTTCACTCCTGTCAGCCTTCTGGCTATTTGCGGTGCGATCAAGCCTACAAAGCTGACGCTTCCGGATACCGCGACACTGGCGGCTACCAGGCCGATACTGCAGCCAAGCAAAACCTTCTTTTCCCTCTCGACATGCACACCCAGACTGACGGCGCTGTCCTCGCCCAGCTGAAAGAGATCCAGGACACGTCCCTTCCACCAGAGAATCGGGGGCATCAGGATCAGCCAAGGCAACAGGGTTACCACGAATTTCCAGTTCGCGTTGTATATGCTCCCTGCCAACCACACCACAGCCATTTCAAAATCATTCGGATTCATTTTCAAGGAGATATACAGCGTCACCGCCCCAAAACCGGAAGCGGTAGCGATCCCCACCAGGATCATTTTCTGCGGATCCAGTCTGCCATGTTGCTGGGAGAACAAATAAATCAGCACGACCGCCAGAAAGCCGCCAACCAGTCCAAATATCGGCATCATCATGACAGCAAGCCAGCCTTGAATCTGCACACTCCCTTGAAAAAAGAACATGAACAAAACGACTGCCATGCCAGCCCCTGCATTGATGCCCAGGATGCCGGGATCTGCCAGGCCATTGCGCGTCACTCCCTGAAAGACCGTCCCCGCCATCCCGAGCGCCGCTCCCACCAGGATACTCAACACGATACGCGGCAAGCGAAAATCAAAGATGACCAGATCATGCTCCCGGACAGGATCGATCCGCAGCAAGGTCTGTACAATCTCACGCAGGGACAAATCGAACATTCCGCTGGTCAGGCTGAGATAAGCTCCTCCTGCAATCACCGCGATCAGAAGCGCGCAGATCGACCAGACTCTGGGTGGCGAAACATCAGGCATGCTTGCCCCCTCCTCTCGTCTTGATGAGATAGAGGAAAAACGGGACGCCAAACAAGGCTGTGATCACACCGATTGGGGTCTCGAAGGGGTAATTGACAAAACGAGCCAGAATATCGCAAAACGCCAGAAACAATCCCCCGAGAACCCCTGAAACGGGGATGAGGCGCTGATAATCCTCTCCACAGAAGAAGCGGGCAATATGGGGAATGATCAGACCGATAAAGGCGATCTTGCCTGCCAACGCGACTGAAACGCCAGTCAGAATCACGACGGTCAGAAGGATCAACACTTTGATCAGACCTGTCCGCTGTCCAAGGCCTGCCGCGACATCATCGCCCAGCGACATCACTGTGACGGATTTCGCAAGCAAAAGAGCAAGCGTCAAACCAACGATGGCAAAAGGCAACGCCAGCTTGATCATTGCCGGGTCCATCGCATGCAGCTTGGCGTTGTACCAGAAGCTGACGCCCTGCGAGATTTGAAAATAGCTAGCTGCCGCCGCAGAGACCCCGCTCAAAAACGTGCCGACGATCGTTCCGAGAATCGCCAATCGCACAGGGGTCAACCCGCCGGGAATCAATCTGCCAAGACCAAAGACAAGCGCTGCCCCCAAGGCAGATCCGAGCATCGAGATGACGATCAGATTTGCAGAACCCGTGCCGGGCAAAAGGATCATCGCAAACGTGACGAGAAAGGCAGAGCCGTCAATGACGCCCATAATAGACGGAGACGCCAGGTAATTGCGCGTCATCCCCTGCATCAAAGCTCCGGAAATCGCCAGAAAAGCTCCAATGAGCAAGGCGCCGATCGCTCGGGGGAATCGGGATGCCATGACAATCTGATGATCCACATTTTCCGCATCGAAATGGAAGAGCGCATTCCAGATCTCCTCTGCCGGGATGCTTTTGGAACCGTACAGGATAGACAAATATAGGAGAAAAAGTGCGGCTACCGGCGCCATCAGCAGGATAGCAGCCGGTAGAATACGTTGGGATCGCATACAAGCAACACGCCTTATCGAAATTGATTCATTCGCAGAAAGGATTCAACTACTCGGACAATTGCTCCACGGCTGCCTTCAAGAAGGCAATCTTGCTGTACGCCGTTCCTCCTTGCGCGAGCGGATCTACGATATTGATGTAGACCTTGCCGTTTTTCACCGCATTGCTGCTCTTGATAATGGGATTGTTCTTCCATTCTTCCAAAGCATTCGGTGCATCGTGGTTTTCTTCCGCTGCAAATTGGAGAAACACATAATCCGGGTTCATTTCAGCGAACTTCTCGATCGGCAGCGCTTCCTGGGCCTTGGCTGCCTGGATTTCGGCCGGAGCCTGTAAGCCAAGCTCGTGATACAAGATCGGGTTGAAATAGACGCCCGCGGGATAGACATACATCAGCCCCTCGCGAACGCGGATCACGACTACTTTTTTATCCTTCAGCTTGTCGGCCAGCTTGACCTTTGCGTCTTCCAAATCCGCTTTGTACTGTGCGATTACGTCTTCTGCCTGCTTTTTCTTGCCGGCGAGCTCCCCTAGTAGCAAGAGATTGGACTCCCAATTGGTCGATACATGAGAGTAGAGAATCGTCGGAGCGATCGATTCCAGCTTTTCGGAGACTTCAGGCTTGAACTTCGTGCTTCCCAGAATCACATCCGCCTTCAGCCCCAGGATCGCTTCGAAGTTCGGCTCTGTCTTTTCGCCAATCGAGACGGCATTTTTCGTTATCGACTCGAACATCGGCGGAAAAACGCCTGAGAACGAAATCGCTCCGACCGGATTCACGCCGAGCACGATGGCATCCTCCATCGCCTCTACGGCACCTGCCATGACGATGCGTTCTGTCGCGGCAGGCAATGTATATTCTTTGTCCAGATAGGTGATGGTTCTCGTCGCCGCAGCCTCCCCGGACTTTTGCCCGTCGGTACTCGCCTGTGCCGACTGTTCGGCCGCTCCGTTGCCATTAACTGTCTGGTTGCTTGCCTGTTCCTGGCTTCCGTTCCCGCAAGCTGTCAATAATAGAGAAATTGCGAGAATTACGCTGACACCCGCTCTGGTACTCTTCATCCTCATTCTGTGCCCCTTTCATAATCACCATAGATGATAATGAGTCTCATTAGCAATTATAGTAGTGGGACCTCCTTACCTCCATGTACAATATCCAGAATAATCATGGACAATTTCCGGTAAAAATCTGCATCGCTTCATCGACGATCCGATCCAGCGCGATAGGCGAATACTCTCTCCAAGGCTCGGATGGGATCTGACGCACCTTGTTTTCGCGAACCATGCGCAGCGACATCCAGGCCGGTGATTGCTGCAGTTTTTTCCACTCTGCCAGCGTCTCCGAATCCCGGCAAATCAACAGCAGGACGACATCTGCTTCGATACCGTCGAGCTTTTCCAGACTGATCGGGATATTGTGATCAACGCTCATGTCTTCGCAGGCAGACCTGACTCCCAATCCGTCATAGAGAACATCCTGCATACCTTGGTTGCGGTACAGGTAAAAATGATGCCGTACTCGTTTCAGCGTCAACACGCATGGACGAACTCCGCTTTCCAAGAGCCTTTTCTTTTCCCGCTCTATTTTCGATTCAAAGGAGGCTATCCAGCTTCGGGCTTCAGATCGTTCTCCCAAAGCTTCCCCCAGAGCGAGCAATCCTTGCTTCCAGCCTGCCTTTTCATCAGGAAGCTCCACGATTGGGGCGATCCCCGCCACACTCTCTCTCTCCCATGGCTCCAAATCCCGGTGTGTGATGATCAGATCAGGCTTCGCCTCTGCGACGAGGTCCAAATTGTGGCTATTCTGGTATTTTTGCCTGGTGACGTGGAGGTGGTAGGGAATCTCGCTGCCGTATTTTGTGTAGTAGAGGTTGGACCACATCGGATGCAGAGGGGCTGCATGAGGAATGACCTTCAGCGTCAGCAGATAACCGAGTATCGATGTCCGGCCGTATACAGCCAATCTCCGGCTTCGTTGCCTCATGTACTGGGATGGGGACAAGCCATAGGTTTGCTTGAATTTGCGGCTGAAGTAAAACGGGTCCGTGTAGCCGACCTCGTAGGCAATGTCTTTTAGCAGCCTTTCTTTTTGGTTCATGAGATACTTGGCTTTTTCCATTCGCACCTTTGTCAGATGATCAAGGGCGCTGACACCATAGGTTTTTTTGAATAGATCCACGTAGTATTTTGGGCTCAGCTCCGCGATGGCCGCCAACTGATTGATCGTGATTTCCTCGACATATCGCTCCTCCATGTACGCCTTGGAACGTTCAAGCGCTTGTCGCGTATCCACTGCCCGCTCGGAGTGTTCCGCTGCCGCCGCATAGAGCAATTCGACGCAATCGATTTGAGCCCGCCAAACCTTCATTTTGTCCTTGCTGTTGAGATTGGCGTGGATGGCGCGACACAGCTTCTCCAAGCGTCCCGCTGGCGTGACCGGGATTCCCTTGCGCAGGGCGATTGCAGCTTGTATGCGCCCTCCATTAACGGCTGCAAAGCGGCCATCACGTTCCTCCAAGATATCCATCCGCAGAACCATGACAGACAGCTCTCCGCTACCATCGCCACACCATCCAAATGTGCTCTCAGGAGGAACCAGGTAGACATGGTCCTTTTTCATGGCCACCTGCATCTCTTCCAACTCCAGCAGCCCGCTGCCTGCGAGATGAACAATGAGCGCGTACGATACGGTGAGCTGTTGCTCCAGCTTCAATTTGCTAGCTCCCTCCGCAATGAACACATCCCGCAGCCGTATGTAGCAGCGTCCAGGATCAAATGCCTCCTCTTGCTCTTGCCCTAGCGCAGGGCTTTCGCTCCAGTCTTGTTCGAGACGATCTAGTTTCATTCTCCACCCTCATTTGATAACGATTATCATTCTCCTTTGAGTATAGCAGGGAAAGCAGGCAGAATACATTGTTTTTCCACAAAGGATAAAGAAAAGCATGCAGGAATGTTCCAGCATGCTTCGTTTTTCATCGAAATATGGATGTGAGATAATGCAGATGGAGGTGTATGCATATGAACAGCAGTCCGGATATGATCGGTGTCGCCAGCTTGATCGGCGAACCGTCCCGCATTGCCATCCTGCTCAGTCTGCTGGGAGGAAAATCCCTGCCGGCAAGCGAGCTTGCCAGAACCGCACGAATCACTCCGCAGACCGCCAGCGCCCATCTGTCCAAGCTTGTCGAAGGCGGCTTGCTCGTCCACGAGGCCTATGGCCGCCATCGGTACTATCGCTTGGCGCATGCGGAAGTGGCACAGGCGCTGGAAGCCCTGAGCGTCATCGCCAGACCCAAGCCCGTTCGCTCCCTGCGCGAATCTGATCAAGTAAAGGCGATGCGCTATGC
>DASQMM010000269.1:0-1763 GCA_035645495.1 Brevibacillus sp.
CCCCACACTGGTCGCCGATTTTATTCCCGCGAACAAGCGAGTCATGTTTCATGCAGAAAACGGCATTTTGGGTACAGGACCAAGCCCTGTCAAAGGGGAGGAGAATCCCATGCTGTGCAATGCAGGAGGATTTCCGGTCACACTCGCTCAGGGAGCTTCCTTTTTTGACAGTGCTGTCGCCTTTGCCATCATCCGCAGGGGCTTGCTGGACATGACGATCCTCGGGGTCTTGGAGGTTAGCCAAAGCGGTGACATCGCTAACTGGATCGTTCCCGGAAAACGTGTTCCGGGAATGGGCGGAGCCATGGAGCTGGCGCAGAAGGCAAAAAAAGTGCTGGTCGTCACGACCCACCTGGACAAGAACGGACGCTCCAAGATCGTACGTGAATGTTCGTTGCCGCTGACAGCCCGGAATGCCGCCAATCTGATTATCACGGACATGGCAGTCATGGAGGTCATGCCGGATGGGCTTTATCTGCGAGAGGTCATGTATCCGTACAGTGTAGCCGACGTGATCGGCGCGACCGAAGCCGTGTTGAAAATCGAAGGAGATGTCGAGGTCTTTCGCTAGGCAGGTCCAGCATAAATTGGTGGTATGAAGGAGGCTATTAGCAATGGCGAATTGGCAATCGCTCGTACATGAACAGGTGCAAAAAGAGCGGGAAGAGGCTACCGCGCTGCTGCAAGAGTGGGTGCGACATCCGAGTGTTTCCGGGGCGGAGTATTCGATTCAGGAGAGTATCGCGAAGCGCTTGGACTCGATGGGGCTGAATGTGGACCTCTGGGTGATGGGCGGCGATGAGCTGATCAAGCATCCGTATTTTGTCTCCCCTCGTCAACAGTTTGAGGGAAGCCCCAATGTCGTCGGTGTCTGGAAGGGGACAGGCGGGGGACGTTCCATCATTTTGAACGGACACGTGGACGTAGTGCCGGCGGGAGATGAAGCGCAGTGGGAGCAGTCGCCATTCAGCGGTGAGGTGCTCGACGGCAAGCTTTACGGCCGAGGGGCCACGGATATGAAGGGCGGCAATCTCTCGTCCCTGCTCGCCATTCAGGTTCTGCAAGCGCTGGGTGTCAAGCTCAAAGGAGATGTCATTTTTCAAAGTGTGGTGGAGGAGGAGAGCGGGGGAGCAGGCACCCTGTCTACCATCCTTCGCGGCTACAAGGCGGATGCGGCATTGATTCCGGAGCCGACCAATATGAAAATCTTCCCCAAGCAGCAGGGCTCCATGTGGTTCCGACTTTTGGTGAAGGGGCGCTCTGCTCATGGCGGGACTCGTTACGAGGGCGTCAGCGCCATTGAGAAAAGCCTTCTGGTCGTACAAGCGATCGGTCAATTGGAAAAAGTGCGCAATGAGCGGATGACGGATCCCTTGTACGCCAAGCTGCCGATTCCGATTCCGATCAATATCGGAGTTATCGAAGGTGGCAAATGGCCGTCATCTGTAGCTGATCTGGTCAAGCTGGAGGGCCGTATGGGAGTAGCACCCGGTGAGCGGATGGAGGATGCCAAGGCGGAAATGCAGGCAGCCCTGTCCGCTCTGGCACAGATCGATCCGTGGTTTGCCGAACATCCGGTCGAGCTGGAGTGGTATGGCGCACGCTGGGTGCCGGGTGCCGTCGAGGAAGACCATCCCTTGATGGAAATTCTCCACAATCAGTTTGTTGCTATTACAGGTGAGAGAGCCGTGGTGGAAGCATCGCCATGGGGAACAGACGGCGGCTTACTGACGGCCTTGGCAGATACTCCTGCGATTGTGGTA
>DASQMM010000270.1:0-2040 GCA_035645495.1 Brevibacillus sp.
CAAGGAAATTGGTGAGTTGAGAGGTGTCGACCCATCCGACGCGGCGCTTGACCTCCTGATCGAGGAGAATTCGGCAGTCACGATGATTATTCACTGGGGAGTGGAAGAGGATATACTCCAGGTGATGAAGCACCCTTTGCACATGGTCGGTTCTGATGGGGTATTCGGCGGCAAACCGCATCCCCGCTTGTACGGGTCGTTTCCACGTGTACTTGGTCACTATTCGCGTGAGCAAAAAGCTTTTCCGGTCTGGGAAGCAGTCCGCAAAATGACTGGAGCGCCGGCGCAATTGCTGCGGCTAAAGGATCGAGGATTCCTGCGCGAAGGCAGTTGGGCGGATATCGTCGTCTTTGATCCCAACAAAGTAATCGATCAGGCGACATACGAAGATCCACTGCAAGAACCGCTCGGAATCGAGTATGTGCTGGTCAATGGTCAGATCGCTGTCGAGCATGGCGAGTATACAGGCGCAGTCGCGGGCAAGGTCATTCGTAGAGGAAGCGAATAGGGGGGAATGGAGAATGCGTAAAGGCTTGGTTGGAATGATTAGCATGATGCTTACATTTTCGTTACTGTTAGCGGGGTGTGGCGGCAATCAGGGTGAAACACAGGCAACCAATGCGGCTGATGGCAAAGGGGCAGACGCTTCCAAGCTGAAAACCGTACAGGAAGGAAAATTTATGTTTGCCCTGAGCGGCATGGCAAAGCCCTACAACTATACGGATGGGGATAACAAACTGATCGGCTTTGATGTCGATGTGGCCATGGAAATCAGCAAGCGGTTGGGCTTGGAAGGGGTTGCCGTCCAGACACCGTGGGGCTCGATTTTGCAGGGGCTGAATGCGGGCAAGTACGATGCGATCATTGGTGGCATGTCGATTACAGAAGAACGGCAGAAACAGGTTGATTTTTCCAATCCGTATCTATTGCAGCAAGCCGTTATGTTTGTGAACGAGAAGAACTCCTCTGGAATCAAAAGCAAGGATGATTTGAAAGGAAAGACGGTAGGCGTCGTCACAGCCTCCACGTACAAGGACTTCGCACTGGAATTAGTTGGCCCGGACGGCAAGGTGAAAGAGTATGAGACCGACTTGTTTGCCCTGCAGGAGTTAAAAAATGAAGGGCGGATCGATGTCGTCATCACGGACCTTGGCGTAGGAATGGATGCGGTGAAAAATGGGAAGCTGCCAGCAATCGCAATCGGAGATCCACTATTTGTCGATGAATGCGGCATTCCCGTTCAAAAAGGAAATCAAGAGCTGCTGGATGCGATCAATAAGGCTTTGGATGAAATGAAAGAAGATGGGACTTACCTGGAAATCAGTAAGAAGTGGTTTAACAAAGACATGCTGTCGAAATCGTAAGAATAATTTGACTGGCGCAGCATCCGTGTTGCGCATCTTTTTTTAAGGAGCGTGCCGAATGGAAGATTTCCTTCAACTACTGGGTGAAACGTGGTTTGGTTTCTTAAAGGCAGCCGGACTCACTGTTCAACTTACTGCTGTTTCCCTCGTGATTGCGATCTGTATCGGTTTGGTTTTTGCATTCTTACGGATTTCTGACTCGAAGCTATTGAGAGGAATCGCAAAAACCTACATTACCGTCATCCGTGGTACGCCGCTTATTCTGCAGATCATGGTGCTCTACTTCGGTATTGCCAAGCTCATTTTGTTAACAGATTTTTGGGCCGGTGCATTGGCTCTTGCCATTCATAACGGGGCATATATCGCCGAGATTTTCAGAGGAACGATTCAATCGATTGACCGAGGACAAATGGAAGCCGCACGTTCATTGGGAATGCCGTATCCATTGGCAATGCGGCGGATTATTTTGCCGCAAGCGTTTAAGCGTGCGATTCCACCGCTCGGCAACCAGTTTATTATCGGTTTGAAAGATTCTTCACTGGTTGGTTTGCTCGGCTTTCAGGAGCTGTATCTGGCTTCACAATCGACTGCCGCTCGTACGTTCCTTCAATTTGAATCGTACACCATCGCCGGGTTATACTATCTCGTTCTGGTGCTGTTCTTTACCTTTTTGTTA
>DASQMM010000271.1:0-2299 GCA_035645495.1 Brevibacillus sp.
GGTCAGCCAGCTCCAGGAAAACCTCATCATGAGCCACGCGTGCGGCATGGGAGAACCGTACCCGGTCGAAGTCGTCCGTGCCATGATGGCTCTGCGCATCAACGCGTTGGTAAAAGGCTATTCCGGAATTCGTGAGGAAACGCTTCTTCTGCTCATGGAAATGTGCAATCGCGGTGTTCATCCGATCATCCCCCAGCAGGGATCGCTGGGTGCAAGCGGAGACCTGGCACCTTTGGCTCATATGGTCCTGGTCATGCTCGGCAAGGGGGAAGCGGAAGTTAACGGCCAACGCCTTTCCGGCAAGGAAGCCTTGCGTGCAGCAGGACTTTCGCCAATACGCCTGCACGCCAAGGAAGGGATCGCCCTGATCAATGGGACACAAGCGATGACTGCCTTGCTCTGCCTGTCTCTTCATGAAGCCCGCATCGTGATGGAGAGTGCTGAAGTGATCGCTGCGATGACGGTAGAAGCCCTGCACGGGATTCCCAAAGCGTACGATCCGCAATTGCACGCTGTTCGTCCCCATCCCGGCCAGCAGGAGTCTGCACGGCGTCTGCTGCTCCATCTCCAGGGCAGCCAAAGGACCACCGAGCCAGGAGAGCTGCGTGTACAGGACGCTTATAGCCTGCGCTGCATTCCACAAGTGCACGGAGCTACCAGGGACACCTTGGAGTACGTCTGGAAGACCGTTGAGCGCGAATGCAACAGCGTAACAGACAATCCGATCCTGTTCCCCGATACCGGAGATGTGATCTCCGGGGGCAATTTTCACGGTCAGCCGATGGCCTTGGCAGCTGATTTTCTGGCAATCGCGATAGCGGAACTAGCAAATATCTCGGAACGGCGCACAGAGCGCTTGGTCAATCCGCAATTAAGTGGGTTGCCCGGCTTTTTGACGGAGAATGGCGGTTTGCATTCTGGGTTCATGATCACCCAATATGTCGCCGCCTCCATCGTCTCCGAAAACAAAGTACTCTGCCATCCTGCTTCTGTCGACTCGATCCCCTCTTCCGCCAATCAGGAAGATCATGTCAGCATGGGAACGACTGCAGCGCGCAAGCTTCGCACCATCGTAGCCAACACAGCCAAAGTCCTTGCGATCGAATATTTGGCTGCAGCTCAAGCTCTCGAGTTTGGGACTGGCAAACTGGGGCAAGGTACTGCGCGGGCCTATGAGCACATTCGGACCAACATCCCGCGGCTACACCAAGACCGCGAAATGCATCCCGACATGGTCATGGCAGAACGCCTGATCAAGCGAGGAAAATTGGCCTGGATCATAGACGAGGCATAGGAAAAAGCTCCCCGCTTTGATATGATAAGCAAAAGAGCGTTGATTCCTAACACATGTGGAGGGTTCGACATGTCACATAACCCCGACTCGATCCTGTTATTTGACGGCGTTTGTCACATGTGCCACTCTGCCGTGCAGTTTGTGCTGCGACATAATCGCGATCAAGACATCTTCTTTGCATCCCTGCAATCCGATATAGGAAAGCAATTGCTTGCCACTCACGGTTATGCGGAAAATAGTCTGCAATCCGTCGTCTTTCTTGATGGCAATACACTCTATACCAAATCTGATGCTGCCCTGCAGGTCGGAAAAAAACTGGGCGGGGGATGGCGCGCCCTCAGTTTGCTTGGGCTAGCCATCCCCCGTTTTCTTCGTGATCCCGTCTATCTGTGGATTGCCCGCAATCGCTACCGCTGGTTCGGCAAAAGTGAACAATGCTTACTGCCTACCCCTGCGATGCGGGCACGTTTTCTGGATTAGTTCTGCTTACAGTGGCCTTGCCTGCGGATGATCATCACGCACGAGCAGGGCCGCTTTTGCATTGGCTTCTACCTGCGCCGGGCTCTTGCTCCCGGGGATTACCGCTGTCACAGCCGGATGGTTGAGGCACCAAGCCAAAGCCCATTGCGCCATGTCTACGCCTTCTGGAACTTCTGTGCGCTGGATCTCCTCTACCTGCTGCAGGAGGTTCTTGACATGCTCGGGATCGTGGCGATGGCGGACATCATTGCCAGCGAATACAGCTCCCGGCTTGTACTTGCCGCTCAAGTATCCGCTCGCCAGCGGTACGCGTGCCAATACACCGAGATCCAGCTCCTCGCAAGAAGCAAATACCGCTTCTTCCGGCTTGCGATCCAATCGATTGTAGACGACCTGAATGGTTTTCGCATTTACTTGCGAAGCGGATGACGTTTGGTGCAGGTTGTCATTTTTCGCAATGGAGAGTCCCAGATGACGAATTTTTCCAGCGCCCACCTGTTTGTCCAGCATCGTCCACAGCGCGTC
>DASQMM010000272.1:0-4290 GCA_035645495.1 Brevibacillus sp.
CCGTGCCCCGGCACAGGTGTTGTGCGGGCACGGCTCACATGATAGAGAGAGGCTACATCTTTATCCACTGAAAAATGGAGGTTGTCAGTTGCGGCACATAGGTGATCAGGAACATCACGACGAACGCCATGATCAAAAATGGCAGCAACGCCTTCACCAGACGCTCGATCTTGACTTCCGCCAATGCGGACGTCACAAACAAGACAGTCCCCACTGGCGGCGTCATCAGCCCGATTGTCAGATTGATCGTCATCAAAACGCCAAAGTGTACTGGGTCTACACCGTAATTCATAGCGATCGGATAAAGAATCGGCACCAAGAGAATCAACGCTGCTACCCCGTCCAGGAACATCCCGACAAGAAAGAGAATCAGGTTGACCAGGAGCAGAAAAGCCCACGGGGTATCAGCAAAGGCCAAGATGCTGTTGGCAATCAATTGCGGAATTTTTTCGTACGTCAGCACCCAGCCAAACAGGTTGGACACGGTGATCAAAAAGGCAACGGTCGCCGAAGTAATGACGGTATTGCTTAAAATTTTCGGCAAATCCCTGAATTTCAGCTCGCGATAGAAAAAGGCTCCCACCAGGAAGGCGAGCAATGCCGCGATTGCCGCAGACTCAGTCGCGGTGAAGATACCCAGCAATATCCCCACCATGATAATGGTTGGAATCGCCAACGCCGGCAGCACGTTGAACGTATCCTTCCAGACCTTGCTCCAGGTCGGACGTTCGGAGCGGGGAAAGTTCTGTTTGATCGAGATCACGTAGATCATCAGCGCAAAACACACGCCGAACAGAATCCCTGGTACAATCCCGGCAACAAACAACTTGCTGATGGATACGCCTGCCAACACGCCGTAAATGATGAACGGCATGCTGGGCGGGATCAGCGGTCCAACAATGGAGGAAGCAGCCGTCAGGGCGGAGGCAAAATCGCGTGAATAGCCTTGCTTCTCCATCTCCGGCACAATGGTGCGGCTCATGACGGCTGTTTGTGCTGTTGCCGAACCCATAATGGAAGCAAGGAACATGTTTGCCGCCACATTTACATAGGCCAGCCCCCCTCTGACGCTTCCAAAGACGACAGACGAAAAACGGATCAAACGGGTCGTAATCCCGCCCGTATTCATCAATTCGCCGACAAGAACAAACATCGGAATAGCCAGTAAGCTGAAGTTCTGGATGCCGTTGAACAATCGCTGCGGAAGCGAGTCAAACATGCCAAAGTTTCCGGTAGTCAACACATAGATAACGGTGGTCAATCCGAGAACGATCGCGATCGGCACGCCAAACAAGAGCAAGAGAAAAAAGAGAATCAGCGTGATCATGGGGCAGTCTCCTCCTTGACGGGCGGCGTCCCCCCGGTTTGCAAGAGTTTTATCAGGTTATCGATGCCAAACAGCACGATCAGCACCATACTGACTGGCAATGCGGCAAAGGTCACCCACAGCGGGACAGGCAATGTCGTCGCCATCTGGTTCAACACTCCCTCGGAGGTGAGCCATTTCCAGCTATAAACCCCGACGACTGCCCCAAAAAGCACAATCGAAATCTGGCTCACCAATTTGAGGAGAAAGAGGGGAGTCCCCTTAAACCGGTCTTCCAGCAATGTTACCGAAGCCATCATGGAGCGCTTCAGGCCGATGCTTCCCCCCAAAAAGGTAATCCAGGCAAACAGGATCAAAGACAGCTCGTCCGCCCAGTAAATGGGACTGTTCAAGAAGTACCGAAACATGACGGCAGCTACCAGATTTACCGAAAGGATCGCCATGATCGCCACATTGATCCATACAGTTATCGTCTCTATGACATCACTAACCCGGGTCAGCATGTTTGCTCGTTTTTCCATTCAGGTGTACTCCTTACTGGTTGGAAATCTCTTTCGCTTTCTTGAGGAAGGCAGCAATCTCAGGGCTCTTCGCGGTCCAAGCAGCCTCTACTCCTTCTACATATTGCGTAAAATCTTCTTTTTTCAGTTCGCTGATTTTGAAATCAGGCTGCTGCTTCAAGAATTCCAAACCTTCTGACTCATTTTTATCGACATCTTGAGCGTTGAATTCCATCGCTGCAGTGACGGTTTCCTCCAACAGCTTCTTGTCCTCGTCAGACAGCTTGGACCAGCGATCCTTGTTGATCAGGATCCCGCCGATCCAGTACATATGCTTGGATGGCGTCAATTCTTTGGCAATCTCGTACAGTTTTTCCGGTTGCACAGATTCGGAGTCGATGTCGATTCCATCAATGACTCCGGTTTGCAGAGCGGTGTACACCTCGGTCAATGGCATCGGAGTCGGGCTCACCTGCAGAGATTTGTAGTAATCAAGAATAGTCGGGCTTGGCGTCACACGAAGCTTCTTGTTCGACAGATCAGCAGGTTGTGTGATCGGAGCGGATTTCATCAGGTAGTAACGGAAGCCTGAGGAGAGATAGCCCAAACCATGTACATTGTTTTTCCCAAGCGTTTCAAACAGAGCCATCGACTCCTGGCTGCTCCACAGCTTGTATGCTTGTTCATGGTTATCTACAACGAATGGCATCAACCAGGCGCCGAATGCGTCGGAATGGCTGCTCAGCTCGGCAGCGGTGATGACCGCCATATCGAGGTTGCCGGTATCCAGCTGCTGCATCATATCCTTCTCATTGCCCAGCTCACCGCCCGGATACAGCTCCAGGCTGATGCGTCCACCCGACTTGCTTTGCAAATCTTGATTTAATTTCTCTAAAGCACGGTTCCAGGAATGATTCGGTTTCGTGATGTCGCCGATTTTGAGAACGAGTTTTTCTCCCCCGTTTCCAGAGGGAGCGGAACCTCCTTGGGAGGCTCCGCCTGCAGAATTGGATGCACCGCCGCAGCCGGCGAGCGATAGCGAGAATGTCAGCAATGCGGCGATGGAAAGCAACAGTCCCTTTTTCATAGGATACCCCCTGTCATGTGTGACCCTGGCTTACTTGGAATAGTAGCGAACTTCAAAAATTTTGCAGCCGTTTGGCGACTTCCATGGACCATGCTTCATTCCCGGAGGACGTGTGGCCACCATCCCCGCAGTAAACTCCTCGTTCAACACCAGGTCGATGATCGAGCCTTCAATAATGTACAGCTCTTCCCAGAAATCGTGAATTTGTACGCCGTTCGGGCTGGTGTCCGTACCTGGTTCGAATTGCAGGATGCGTGTCGCTACATTTGTCTCGGGATCGCGCGCGATAATGCGCTCGGACAGACCCTTCACATTTTCGAACGGAATCGCTTCAAATTTAGTAAAATCAGTAAACTCCAGCTCTCTTTTTGGCATTTCTTATTCCTCCTCGGCATTTTTCAAAATTTTGACCATGTATTGAAGGGAAATGGTCTTATTCGTTATGGGGTCAAACAATTCTGCGCGGAATGCGCTTCCAAATTGAAAGTGACCTTCCAACAACGGCAGGGTACCACAGAACAGGGCGATTCCTCTGCTCGCATAGCCTCGCTCTTCCACGATACGGTACAATTCCTCTGGTGTCATGAACGAATCCAGTTTGCCCGACTGATAGAGATGTTCTTCTCCATCCACGAGAACCCAGCTTCGCATCTCGATCTGATCCCAGTGGTCCACAATCTCATCCAAAGCCCAGAGTTCCTTGGAAACCGGCTTGGCGCAAACCTGCTTGGATTTCTGGATGGAGACGGCTTCCAGCACGCGATCGGTATGATCACTTCCCAATCCGATATACCAGCGGCCGTCGATGTCCAGAGCGACAACTTCCGCCTCCCCGCTTCCGTCATTGCTCACCTGGGTCAATTCCGGAGAAGGCTGCAATAATTCTGGCGAAAGATCGTACATCATCGGGACGCGCGGCGGAGCGGGAATGCCCAATTCCTTTAACTCCTCGATATGTGCGATCAATGCCTCCTGGTCCTTCGAGGTATAGCCGGCAATGACCAGTCGGCGTGGTTTGAAGCTTACTACATGGTCAGCTACGATAAATTCCATAACCTGTGACTCTCCCTCCTTGAATATCAGGTTGGCAATACGCGATGTTTCAATTGTGGGAATACCTCGCGAATATGTGAGATTTGCTGCAAATCAATTTCTGCTTTCAAAATAGTCTCTTGCTCTCCAGCCGAAGCGATCGTCACGCCCCACGGATCGACGATCTGGCTGTGGCCACCCATCACTACATTCTTGGTCGTCCCTACGCAGTTGGAAGAAATCAGATAGCATTGGTTCTCCAAGGCGCGGGCCTGATTGAACAGATTCCAGTGGGCAAGACGCTGATGCGGCCAGCCCGAGGTGATCAAGAGGATTTCTGCTCC
>DASQMM010000273.1:0-1941 GCA_035645495.1 Brevibacillus sp.
CCTGGATGTATGGATGGATGAAATGAAGCTGCAAGGAAAATTCGATGAGCTGTTCCATAAATGGATTCAATAGAACGATCAACACACAGACCCTGTTTGGATGACCAAACAGGGTCTAAAAAAACAACCAACCTCAGCTACAGCAGCAGAAGTTGGTTGTTTTTCATACGAATGTGCATCAAGGCAAGACACGTTGCAGGAACGCCTTGGCCCGATCGGATTGCGGGTTGCGGAAAAAGGACTCCGGTTCGCCAGACTCAATGAACTCTCCATTGTCCATAAACATCACCTGATTGGCGACCTCTCGGGCAAAGCCCATCTCGTGCGTAACCACGATCATGGTCATATGCTCCTCCGCCAATTGCTTGATCACCTGCAGCACCTCGCCGGTCAATTCCGGATCGAGAGCGGAGGTAGGCTCGTCAAACAACAGGATGTCTGGCTTCATCATCAAAGCACGCGCGATCGCCACGCGTTGTTTTTGACCGCCGGACAGTTTGGAAGGATACGCGTCCGCCTTGTCAGACAACCCGACTTTCGCCAAAAGCTCTTTGCTTCTTTTGTCTACCTCAGCTTCCGCTTCTCCTTTGACGATCCGCGGCGCCAATTCGAGATTTTCTTTTACTGTGAGATGAGGAAAGAGATTGAAGTGCTGAAAAACCATTCCCATCCGGGCTGTAATCTGTTTGATCTCCTGCACACTGGCATACTTGCCGTCCTTCACCAGATACTCGTCTCCGATTAGGATGCTCCCTGCGTCGATCTGCTCCAGGTGGACAAGACTGCGCAGCATGGTGCTTTTACCCGAGCCAGAGGGGCCAATGACCGCAACCACATCGTTTTTCTCGATCTCAAAGGTCACTTTTTTCAAAACTTCCAGATTGCCATAGGACTTTTTCAGATTTGAAACACGCATGATCGCCATATCTGCCATTCCCTCTATTCGAATTTGGATCTCTTTTCCAGCCACTTAAAGAAGAGCGTCAACAATAGCGTCATCAGCAAGTAGATGACCCCCGCCACAAAGAACGGCATGATCGTAAAATCACGATTCACGGCTGTCTGGGCGAAGTGCAACAGCTCAGGCACCGCTACGGCGTACAGCAAGGCTGTATCCTTCACGAGTGTAATCGATTCGTTCGCGACAGCTGGAAGAGCTACGCGAAACATCTGCGGCAGGATGATCCTGCGGGTTGTCTGCCATTTGCTAAAACCCAATACCTGTGCTGCTTCATACTGACCCTTGTCGATTGCCAGCAGCCCGCCCCGGAAGATCTCTGCGAAGTAAGCCGCATAGTTGAGGATAAATCCGACGCAGGCAGCGACGAAGCGATCCATGACCAGGTACTCCCCGACGACAGGCAGCAGCGGCAGGCCAAAGCAGATGAACAGCAATTGCAGCAGCAAAGGTGTGCCGCGCATCACATAGATGTAGGTGTGGGCGATTGTGGCCAGTCCCTTGTTGCTGCTTTTTGCCATCAGCGTAATCAGAAAGCCCAGGGGAATCGAGGCGATGATCGCAATGAAAAACAAAAGAACGGTCATTTGCGCCCCTTGCAGCATGGGTATGGTTATTTTGATCAGATAATCAATGCTCATCCTCGCATCTCCTATTTCAAAAACTTGGGCTTGCATAACAACTGGACAGCTCTTGCAACAGCCGGAGCCCTCTTCTAAAAGCCGAAAGCAAAACCGGCTTTGCCCACCCATCCGGTTTTGCTTACGATGTACTCATTGTCTTATTTTAACACACGATCTTCGCCAAACCATTTTTCCGAGATTTTCGCGGCTGTGCCATCAGCGCTCAGCTCGTCCAGTGCTTTTTGC
This sequence comes from Brevibacillus sp., assembly GCA_035645495.1. Taxonomy (GTDB): domain Bacteria; phylum Bacillota; class Bacilli; order Brevibacillales; family Brevibacillaceae; genus Brevibacillus. Next base: position 1,828 of record DASQMM010000273.1, read on the forward strand.
AATTCTTCCAGCAGCGCTTCATTGCCTTTTTTCACGCCAATGCCGTACTGTTCTGGCGCAAGCGAATCTTCGAGGAATTTGAAGGTGCCCTCATCTTTTGCCATGTAGTAGTCT
>DASQMM010000274.1:0-1945 GCA_035645495.1 Brevibacillus sp.
TCCGCGTCCCCATCTGCGGCGCTGACTCCCCAGGATTTTCCATGTGTCCGGCGCTTGCGTCCAGCAGACGGCGTCGGGACAGAAAGCGACGCGATAAGGAAGCTTGTTTTCCAGCATGTATTTATGCAGCTTGATGATGATGTTCATATCCTCTCCGGGATAGCCGCCGCGATAACCGCCCACCTTGATCACATAATCCTTGCGAAAGACACCGAAGGCGCCGGAGACAATAATCAAGCCGTTGATCGCACTCCAGCCGATTCGCCCGCCAAGGAAGGCCTTGAGGTATTCGATCGACTGAAGCATGGGCAAAAGCTTTTTCGGTAGACGAATTTCGCTGACAATGCCATCCTCGATCTTGCAGCCGTTGGCGATGCGGATATCGCCGCCAATCGCCACGGTTTCCTCCGGATTCTCCATGTAGACGCGAGCAATGCGGATTAAGGCATCCTTTTCCAGCAATGAATCGGCGTCGATCGAGGCGATGAGCGGGTAGTGGGAAAGGTTGATTCCGGCGTTGAGAGAATCCGCCTTTCCCCCGTTGTCCTTGTCGATCAGATACAGATGAGGAAAGGCCGGATTGTAGTAGACACCGCGAACCTTCCCCGTATTCAGCACAGGCCGGACGGCAGCGTGATGGGAGAGCTTCAGGTTGAACTCGTCGATCAACACGTTGAGCGTCTCGTCGCCAGAACCGTCATTGATGACGATCACTTCATATTCCGGGTAGTTGAGCGACAAAAGCGACCGGACGTTCTCGATGATAGTCAGCTCCTCGTTGTACGCGGGAACCAGGATTGAGATCGGCGGCACATGCGGCGAACCGGACAAGGCCTGATACCTGGAGTACAGGGAACTTTTGAGAATACCCATGATGTTCTTGAAGGAGAACATCATGATGAATAAATACAGCGAGTTGATCACGAAGACGTAATAGATGGCAAACGTCCCGTAGTATAGCAAGAAATCTCTCATCGCTTCCTCCCTCCTGCCTACTTTTCCCATGCATGGGCGGTATGGAGTGTTTTCCTGCTCCATTCTTGGTAAAAAAGCAGCTTTTGTTGGTGCGTGATCTGCTGCTCCAGATCGATGTTGGGAAATTTGCCCTTCTCCAGTTCCTTTTGGATGACCTGATTGGCCATCTCGCGGATGCGGCTGTCCCTCTCCTCCTCCATGATCGAGCATAGTGCACGGAAGCCATCAACCTGCAATTGAGCCAGGCTGTTCATGCTGTTGCGGGCGACCCACCAATGCGGATCCTTCACTGCACGCTTCAAAAGTGGTATGTAGGTGGACAATCCCAGTTCGCCGATCGCCTTCGCCATCACAGAACGGATCTCCCAGTCAGGATGCGATAAGAATAGGCTGATATTTCGCTTCGTCAGATAACGAATATCCCGGCAGAGCAGTTTTACTACCTTGATCCGAACTTCCTTGTCTGCCGAATTCACGAGTTGATCCAGGATGGAGTCCATGCCGGGCTGGACATGCGATGTCAGTCCAATCAACCCGACTTTGACCAGATCGGCATCCTCCTCGCGCACCAAGGAGACAAATAAGGGGCCGGTATCGATCTGACTGTCGCTGAGTATATCGACGATCAGCGGCTGGCAGTTTTGGCGGTACGCCACCAGCAGCTTGACCATCTCGCGCAGATCTTTTTCCTGGCGCGCACATTTGGCCAGAGCGCGCGCGAAGATGAACATGCTGGCATCGTTATCGTCTTTTTTCATGAGCCGGATAATCCCCGGGACCGCTTGCTCTGCATGCATCATCCCAAGATTGTAGGCAGCGTCCACCCGCGACCATTTCCACCACGAGTTCAGCCGCTTCAGATCCATCTCGACTAACCCCAGGTCTTCGCAGAGATCAAGAAGTTTTTGGCGATGAACGCCGGTAAAGCGCTCCAAAAGGGAAATCAGCTTTTTTTGGATGATCCTTTTTT
>DASQMM010000275.1:0-2759 GCA_035645495.1 Brevibacillus sp.
GCTTTGCGGTTGCTGCGGGACCAGATCACTACCGGGATCAGCAGCAGCGACAAGACTCCCCCCGCAAACGAGAGGGTAGCAAAGCTGGAGCTTGCTACGACCATCCCGGAAAGAGCCCCGCCCGATGCGCCAGCCAATGCGATCAAGACATCGATCGTGCCTTGCGTTTTTGCTCGGGTAGACAGATCCGTGGCATCGACAATGAGCGCCGTGCCGCTGATCAAACCAAAGTTCCATCCCAGGCCAAGCAATGCGAGCGCGGCGATGAGGAGCAGCATGGAATCGGCAGGTGCCAGCGCGGCAAGGAGAGCGGCGGCAAGGAGAATCCCTCCAGATGCATAGGCCATGGCCGTTCTCCCAATCTTGTCGACGAGCACTCCCGTCAGCAGAGATGGGAGATACATCGCGCCGATATGGATTCCGATGACCAATCCAACCTCGCTCAACCCATGTCCGTGATGCATCATGTGTACGGGCGTCATCGTCATGATCGCAACCATTACGATTTGCGTCAAAATCATGACCGTCGCCCCGACAATAATTCCCCGGTTGGAACCACCCCGAATCGGTGAAGCCACCTCAGACGGCTGATTCTGCTCTTTTTTCTGCGCGGCGGCGATCGCTTTTGCGACCACGTACGGATCCGGGCGGAGCAAACACAAAAGGACCAATCCAGCGAGGATGAAGGCTGCCGCACCCAAAATGAACGGACCCGCAAGTGCCGGAATACCGAGCGACTCGGCAAATCGGCCCATTACATCCACCAGGTTGGGACCTGCCACAGCACCGAACGTCGTCGAGACCATGGCGATACTGACGGCGGTCGCCCGTTGGTTGGGCTTCGCCAGGTCTGTCCCGGCATAACGGGCTTGCAGATTGGTGGCTGTCCCGGCACCATAGACAAGCAGTGAGGCAAACAGCAGGAGAATATTGCGATCCACCGCTGCCACAATGACCCCGATAGCGCCAATTCCCCCAGCTAGGAATCCTGCCGCGAGACCGGTACGGCGACCGAACCGTTGTGATAGCCGACCGACCAGCATCGCCGCTCCGGCGGATCCAAGCGTCAGCAATGCTGATGGAATTCCTGCATAGCTGTCCGTGCCCAGCATATCCTGGGCCAGCAAGGCCCCAACCGTTACGCCAGCCGCCAGCCCTGCTCCTCCGAAAATTTGTGAAATGACAACAATGATTAGCGTCCGTTTATACAGCCATCCCTGCTTTTCCGAAGAATTCAGGTAGCTGCCTATCTCATCCGTTTTTTGCGACATCACTCAGAACCACCTTTTTCGTACTTAATTGATTGAATTGGTAGTAGTGTAGTTCCCTTCCAGAAAGTTGTCAATTTTATAAGTGTTGGTTGATTCATGGCACAAAAAAACAGCCATGACAGAGACGAGCCTGTGATGGCTGCACATAACGATTGGAAGATTATCCGACTTCTTGCTGTTTGATCGAATTCGTCTTTTCGCTGTTTTCCAGACGCTTGTGCTGATTGTCTTCGAATCGCTGACTGATCCTGGCCAAAGCAAGCGAGATAAGCACAGAGAAGATGACGATGCCGTAAAATCCCGCTCCAATACCGATTCCGATCCCGCCTGCGAAAAATATCATCGCAGCGGAGCTCAGTCCTTTCACCTGCAAACCGTCCTTCAGAATCACTCCCGCTCCCAAAAAACCGAGACCTGTGACGATCTGAGCTGCCAACCGCATCGGGTCCATCATCGTTCCGCTGTTGGGTGAACTGTACAGCTTGGTGCTATAAATGGAAACCAGGGTAATCAGCGTACACGCTACTGATACGTACATATACGTCTTTAACCCAGCCGGCTTATTTCGATTGGACCGATCCCAGCCAATAAACATCCCGAGGACGGCGCTAATCACTACGCGCAAATACATTTCCAAATTCATGATCACATGCTGCTCGTAAATCACTTGCAAAGCCTCCATCCGATTCACCTACTTTTTTAGCAATAAAGAAATGATATGCGGTGATGTGTGAAAAAGACCTGTCGCATGAGAGGAAGTGTCACAACTTATTATATTTAAAAATTCTGAATTTTATATCCATTATAGCATCTATTCCCAGCTTTTTGTTGTATTTATTTGTTTTTTCATTTAACTTCTACATCTATAATGTGTCTTTAGTTGTCTAAATCCCAAAAAGCAAGATAAAGAAAATAATAACACATAAAAATTACAACAAAAACAACACAAAAACACCACCTTGTGCTATACTCTAAGAACGGATATGCGGAATTTTCTGAATAATACACCAACACAAGGAGGAATCATAATGAAAGTTCTTTGCCTTGGCGGCGCAGGTCGAATTTGTCGGGAATCGATTCTTGATTTGGTCCAGTACTCCAGCTTCGAAAAGATTACTGTAGCAGATTTCAATGAAGAGGAAGGACGAAAAGTCGCCGAATCCCTCCAGGATCCTCGTGTCGACTTTGTTCAGATTAATGTGCGTGATCACGCCGATACTGTGAGCAAGATGAGGGGCTATGACATCGTCATGGACGGTACAACCATTACCCTAAACGGACTATCTACCGCCTGCATCGCGGAAGCTGGATGTCACGGGATTAATCTGAACGGCTTCGGCGCTGAAGAGGCTTCGGACGAAATCTTTAAACAGCATGGAAAAACCTGTGTCCCCGGCTTTGGCATGACGCCCGGAGTTACCCAAATGATGGCGATGCATGCAGCCAATCAGCTGGATACGGTCGAATCTGTTCGAGTCAGTCACGGCG
>DASQMM010000276.1:0-2532 GCA_035645495.1 Brevibacillus sp.
TCCAAGAGCCATCTCGAAACCGTCGACAACTACGTGCAAATCGGCTTGTCCGAGGGAGCGAAGCTGGCGATTGGCGGCAAACGGATTCCGGAGCTCGGTGCGGGCAACTACTACGAGCCGACTGTGCTGTACGATGTAGACAACAAAATGAGGGTGGCACAGGAAGAGATCTTCGGACCTGTCCTGGTCGTCATTCCATTCAAAACAGAAGAAGATGCGATTCGCATCGCCAACGATTCGATTTACGGATTGGCAGGGGTGGTCTGGACCAACAATCTGCAGCGCGCCCACCGCGTGGCTGCGAAGATCAACTCCGGTCTGCTGTGGATCAATTGCTGGTATTACCGCGATTTGCGTACCCCGTTTGGCGGCTCCAAGGCCAGCGGCGTAGGACGCGAAGGCGGACGACACAGCTTTGAGTTTTATACAGAAGCGAAAACCATAACTTTAAAGTTATAAGTTGTTGACGCGATAAAGAGTGGCTGATGAGTCACTCTTTATGGCATCTAGATACAGGGAAGGAGCAAATGGAATGAAACAAGTCATTGATGTGATTGCCACAGAATTGCTGGAAGCAGAACGCAGCCGGCTCCCGATCGCTCCCATCACGGAACGCTACGCGGATCTCGATGTTACCGACGCTTATGAAATCCAATTGGAGGTCATGCGCAGAAAGCTGGCGGAAGGGCGCACGGTCATCGGTAAAAAGGTCGGCCTGACCAGTGTCGCCATGCAAAAAATGCTGGGCGTCGACGAGCCGGATTACGGGCATCTGCTCGATGATATGCGGGTGGAAGACGGCGATACGGTCGATACCAGCGAAATGCTGCGTCCACGAGTGGAAGCGGAGATTGGTTTTGTGTTGAGCCAGGATCTGGTCGGACCCCATGTAACGTATCTGGATGTTCTGATGGCTACGAAGTATCTGGTACCGACCATCGAGATCATTGACAGCCGCATCGCTGACTGGAAAATCAAGCTGATCGATACTGTCGCGGACAACGGTTCTTCCGCGAAGGTGGTAGTCGGCAAGAAGATCAATGCCATCGACGGAATCGACATCGGCAGCGTTGGCATGTCCTTTTATAAAAATGACGAGTTGATCGCCACAGGCGCCGGAGCAGCGGCACTGGGACATCCCGCGCATGCGGTGGCTTGGCTGGCGAATAAACTTCATGAGTTCGGCATTCAATTGAAAGCAGGAGAGCTGATTCTGCCTGGCGCATTGTCGGCAGCGGTCAATGTGGAGCCAGGAGACAACATCGTCGCGCAGTTTGGTTCTCTGGGCTCCGTCTCCGTCAAGTTTAAATAGAGGAGGAAGGACTATGGGTAAAGTAAAAGCCGCCATCATCGGCTCGGGGAATATTGGTACAGACCTGATGTATAAATTGGAGCGCAGCGACGTCATCGAACTGACTGCGATGATCGGGATTGATCCCGAATCAGATGGCTTGAAGCGTGCGGAGGAGCGGGGCTACAAGGTCTTTTCCAACGGGATCCAGGCTATCGAGGAAAATCCGGACATCGCGGAGATTTTCTTCGATGCCACTTCAGCCAAAGCGCATGTGCGTCATGCAAAAGTATTGAAGGAACTGGGCAAGCTGGCGATTGATCTGACTCCAGCTGCGCGTGGACCGTTTTTCTGCCCGGCGATCAACCCAGGCTCCAATCTGAGTGAAAAGAACGTGAACATGATCACATGCGGTGGACAGGCGACCATTCCGATTGTCTATGCCGTCAACCGTGTAGCAGATGTCTCCTATGCGGAAATCGTGGCGACCATCTCCAGCAAAAGTGCGGGGCCGGGAACTCGGGCGAACATCGACGAATTCACGATTACGACGAAACGCGGCATCGAAGAGGTAGGCGGCGCGGATCAGGGCAAGGCGATCATCATCCTGAATCCGGCAGAACCTCCGATCCTGATGCGTGACACCATCTACTGCGAAGTGAAGAACATGGATGAAGAAAAGATCAGACAGTCGATTGCGGACATGGTTGAGACGGTGAAGCAATACGTGCCTGGCTATCGGATGAAACAGGAGCCGATTTTTGATGAAAATCGCGTCACCGTTTTCCTGGAGGTAGAGGGAGCGGGCGATTACTTCCCCAATTATGCCGGGAATCTGGATATTATGACGGCGGCAGCGACGCGCGTGGCGGAGGATTACGCTCGTCACATGCTGAGCCAGCCCAGCAAGTAATCCGTAGAGAGGGAGAGTGGAACACGTATGAAACGCAAAAGCGACAAGCCTATCAAAATCACGGAAGTGTGTCTGCGCGACGGAAGCCACGTGGTTGCGCATCAATATACGGAAGAACAAGTTCGCAATGTGACCCGCGCGCTCGATGATGCCGGCATGCACTACATCGAGGTAAGCCATGGGGATGGACTTGGCGGTTCGACCTTGCAATACGGCCGTTCGCTCGTGGACGAGATGAAGCTGATCGAGGCAGCGGCACAGGAGTGCAAGCGCTCCAAGCTGGCTGTTCTGGTTCTGCCAGGCATCGGGACTGCTGCCGAATTGAAGC
>DASQMM010000277.1:0-3590 GCA_035645495.1 Brevibacillus sp.
AGGTATTAAAAATTATATCCTGGTGTACGCGAAGTTCGACGCTCTCCAGGCATGTCTTGATAAAATCGGGATTGGGCATCGTCTCCAGGAAATTGCCGCCGCTGGTGTAGAAAAGCCTCGTCTTGCGTTCGTGTCCCTCCGGCAGCAAAGCATTTTCAATGCTGACGCCGACAATATCTCCCTGCCACTTCGGAATCGAAAAGCCCCACAGCTTCTCGATTCGTGTCCAGCTTTTCTCGTCAAAATCACCGCCAGGCAAGCTGAACGGATCTGCTCCCATCTCACCCGAGCCTTGCACTCCGGAGTGTCCGCGAATCGGCATGACGCCGCAGTGCTTCCTGCCGATAAAACCGCGCAGAATCGCCAGGTTGGCTACCTGTGAGATGTTGTCCGTGCCAAAGCGATGCTGGGTCAGTCCCATGCTCCAGACAAACACACCCGACTTGGAGCGTGCCAGCAGCATAGCAAAGTCCTTCATCCGCTCCCGGCTGAGACCGGAGGATTCCTCCAGCACCTTCCATTCCAGGCTTTTGACATGCGCTCTCAATTCTTTCAGCCCATTGGCGTGCTGGCTGACAAAATCGCGATCAATCGCCGATCCCGGCTTCTCGTCCTCCATCTCGAACCAGATCTTCATGACACCGTTCATAAATGCGATGTCTCCGCCGATGTTTACCTGGTAAAACTCGTCCACGAGCTTGGTTCCAAACATGGCGCTCTCCGGGATGGACGGGATCCAGTACTTCTCCATCGCAGGCTCCCTGTAGGGATTGATCAGGATGATTTTTGTCCCGGCCTTTTTGGCGGCATACATGTACTTGGTAGAGACAGGCTGGTTATTGGCAGGCACCGATCCCCAGAAGACGAGGACGTCGGTCCCGATCCAATCCTGATAATTGCAGCTGGACGCCCCAATTCCCAGCGAGCGCTTCAACGCTGTTTTGCTCGGAGAATGGCAGATGCGTGATGCGTTGTCGATGTTGTTGGTGCCCAGAAAACGGGCCATTTTCGCGGCTGTATAGTAGACTTCATTGGTGATTCCCCGAGAAGTAAGGAAGAAAGCAAGCTGTTTGGGGTTGATTCCTTTGATTTTGCTGGCGATGCGGTCTAGCGCCTCATTCCAGCTAAGACGCGTAAACTTCTTTTCTCCTGGCTTGCGTGACAGCGGATACGGGATCCGCCCCAGCTGGCGAAGCTCCACGCTGGACATCTCGCGCAGCGCATCGACATCCTCCAGCCATTTCGGCTCGATGGCGGGCATGGTATTGAGCCGCAGTACATTGAGCCGCGTGGAGCACAGATGAGGTCCTGTCAAAGTCTGGTCGTACAAGCCCGATACGCCAAGTGCGCAACCGTCACATACCCCTTGCGTCAAAATCCGATAGGCATATCCGAGATTATCCCGGTTCTCATACACGACCTTCATCGTATCGCGGATGTGGTGGGGCTTGATTTTGCCCATTCCCATCGGCATCCACGACGCCCATAGCGATGGCTTCCATGAAGTGTCCAGTTTGATCGGTCCCTGATGTCTCGTCTTTCCCATAACGCAACGCTCCTCTCCCCTGGCTTCTCTTCCACCCTTCTTCTCCTAAGATCCTGAGGCGACGAAAAAACCACCATGAGACGTCCCTTGTCCAAAGGATAAGAGTGCGTTCACGGTGGTTGCTACGGCAGGTTCGCTACCTAGTCTCCTCAGCGTGTCTGTCTGTTGCGAAGCCCATTGTCTAACCGGTGAACAGGATCGCTGCTTCGTATAAATTCAGGGCTCATTCTTAAATTTCTTTTCAATGTCCCGATCAAACACGAAGATAGACATCCCAAAGTCGCGTTCAATGTCAATATCGAGGAATAATTCGACGAATTTTGCTCCAAGGAACTCTTCCATGTCTACTGGCTGATTATTGCGGTACATTTCCTTGACCATCTCAGTCCGTGCCGCTCGCAGGGTCTGCTTTCCGTCTTCCCATGTAGCAATGAACTTTTCCACCGGTGAGAGGTTGCCCTCCATTTCGCAAATAGCCCAGTTTTTGCAAAAGGTGGTATTGATCTTGCTTGGTCCCTTTCCCATATGGCGCTTTCGGTACGCTCTGACCAGATTGCTAAATTCTGCTTCGTATTTATTCATCGCGGCAAGTCACCTTTACTTCTTCATTCTTATTATGACTTTACCATTGATCAACTCGCGAGTTCAACAGCGTTTTCGTTTCGTTTCGCTTCCTCTTGCAGTTTTTTGATATCCAGTCGGATGATCAGGGAGATCAGGAGTGCTACCACGAACATCGCTGCAAAAATCGACAATGTGCCTGTGTAGCTGCTCGTTGTTTTGTGTACCCAAGCGGCAAAGATCGGACCTGCCAGACCAGCCGCAGCCCAAGCCGTCAGGATGTACCCATGAATGGCCCCCAATTGCTTCGTGCCAAACAAGTCTCCGATGTACGCCGGAATCGAGGCAAATCCTCCACCATAGCAGGTCATGATGATGAACATCGCGACCATGAACAGGATCGGATTGGTCATCGCAGGAAGCAGGAAGAACAGAACTGCCTGGATGATAAAGAATGCCGTATACGTATTTGGACGGCCGATATAGTCAGAGAAGGAAGCCCAGCCGATGCGGCCAGCACCGTTGAACAATCCGTTCAGACCTACCATGAGTGCTGCAGTCGCGACAGACATTCCGACCATCTCCTGCGCCATTGGCGAAGCTACGGAGATGACGGCAATCCCACAGGTTACGTTGATGAACAGCATCAGCCACAAGAGATAAAAACGGCGTGTTTTCACTGCTTCGTTGGCAGTCAGCTGGCACAGATCTTTCTTGATTTGCTTTTTGCCCGCGTTCGCGTCAGCAGAAAAGCCTGCCGGCACCCAATCTTTTGGAGGTGGAGCGAGGTATTGCGCAGAAGCGAACATCACAACAAAATAGATGATACCCAAAATGTAGAATGTATTCGCAATCCCCACGCTATTGATCAGCATATTCATAATCGGACTGGCAATCATCGACGCGAACCCGAAGCCCATGATCGCAAGCCCAGTCGCCAAACCGCGACGGTCAGGGAACCATTTTACCAGTGTCGATACAGGAGTGATGTAGCCTACACCAAGCCCGATCCCGCCAAGGACCCCGTACGTGATGTACAGAAACGGCAGGCTTCCCATGTTGGTCGCCAATCCGGCACCCACAATCCCGGTACCGAAGAAAATCGAAGCCAGAATTCCCGCTTTTCTCGGGCCGTGTTTTTCTACGTAATGACCCAGGAACGCTGCTGACAATCCCAGGAACAGGATTGCGATACTAAACGTAAACTGGATGTCTGGCAATTCCCAGCCAAATTGCTGCTGGATGGGTTTCGTGAATACGCTCCAGGCGTATACCGAACCGATGGAGAGGTGAATTCCCACCGCAGCCAAGGCAATCAGCCAACGGTTTTTCACTTTTTGCTCCATAAACATTCATCTCCTTGTATAAGTTCTAAGAGAAGCCTGTTACGGCTCTCTTGCAAAAAGAAAAACTGCTGAGTTCACCCATCTTTTTTCCAAAGCAAAAGGAAAAAAGTGAAAATGAGTGAAACACAGCAGTTAAT
>DASQMM010000278.1:0-1942 GCA_035645495.1 Brevibacillus sp.
GCTGAGCAGAACCAGGATGCACACCCTGAGTTTTTCTCCGCCGTCACACAACTGGAAGGGCTGCTTGATGCCTCAAAAGGCTACTTCCCTGAGTAAAGTGATTATTCCTGAAGACATGCTTCAGGAATTTGGATTAAATTAACTGAATATATTGTATTTTACAAATAGTTCGGCTACTATTACCTTCATGAACCAAGAGAGGAGACAACGGCCCATGATGAAATGGAATCGAAATGTTTGGTGCTCGTTAACTTTGGCAGTCGGATTGTTTGCTGCGGGATGTTCTCCTTCGGCACCTGCAAACAATGCCAGCCCCCCAACAGGAGAGGCAACACAAACGTCTGAACAGGCACAGCCTGCTGCGAACCAGCCTGTGAAAGAGCAAAAACTGATTATCGGACGGGGCGGGGATTCCGTGACGTTGGATGCGATCGCTGCCACGGACAGCGAATCGTTCAAGGTGACCGTCAATGTGCTGGAGACGCTGCTCAATTTCGAACCGGACAATACCAATATTCGTCCGGGACTGGCAGAGAAATGGGAGATCGCTCCGGACGGGCTTACGTACACCTTCCAGCTTCGCCAGGGAATCAAATTCCACGACGGTACGGATTTTAACGCCGACGCTGTCGTATTCAACTTCGAGCGCTGGATTGACAAAAACCATCCGTTGCATGGAGAAGTCAGCTTTTCCTATTACAACGACATGTTTGGCGGATTTAAGGGAGAGGAAGGACACATCATCGAAAGCGTCAAAGCCATCGATCCGTATACCGTCGAGTTCAAACTGAAAAAACCGCTCTCTCCGTTCCTCAACAACCTGGCGATGCCTGCGTTCGCCATCGGCTCACCCGCAGCTCTGCAAAAACACGGCTTGGGCTTCAAGGAAAATCCGGTCGGGACCGGACCGTTTGTATTTGTAGAGTGGAAACGCAATGAGACCATTACATTGAAAAAGAATGACCAGTACTGGCAGCCGGGGGTACCGAAGCTGGAAGAGGCAGTATTTAAGGTGATTCCCGACAATACAGCCCGCCTGACCGCACTCGTCTCCGGAGAGATCGACCTGATGGATGGATTGAACGCGGATGACGCCGATTCGGTCAGAGGAAACGCCGAGCTGCAACTCATGGATCGTCCACCTATGAATGTGGCGTATCTCGCGTTTAACGTGGAGAAAAAGCCGTTTGACAACCAAAAGGTGCGTCAGGCCGTTGCCTATGCCGTTGACAAGCAGGGAATTGTGGATGCTTTTTACGCCGGCAGCGCAGAGCCCGCCGTCAATGCGACGCCACCATCTGTATGGGGCTACAATGATGCCATCCAGGATCGCCCTTATGATTTGGAAAAAGCGAAGCAGCTCCTCGCTGAAGCAGGCTACCCCAATGGCTTCAAAACGACCTTGTGGGCGATGCCAGTACCGCGCCAATACATGACGGAAGGGCAGAAGATCGCCGAGGCGCTGCAGCAGGATTTCGCCAAGATCGGCATCGACGCACAGATTGTCACGATGGAATGGGCGACCTATCTGGCGAAGATCAGGCAAGGGGAGCAGGATATGTACCTCTTGGGCTGGACAGGGGATAATGGAGATCCAGACAACTTCCTGAACGTCTTGTTCAACCCCAATGAGAATCGGATGCGCTATAAAAACAAGGAGGTGCAGGACATCCTGGTAGAAGCGGCGTCGACGGTCGACCATCAAAAACGGATCGAGATGTACAAAAAAGCGCAGGAATTGCTGTTTGAAGACGCTCCGATGATTCCGCTCGCCCACGCCAAGCCGATGATGGCGGCAAGGGCAGGATTGTCCGGGTACGTGCTGCATCCGACGGGTTCGGAAAGCATTGCAGCAGTGGAATGGAAAGAATGAAAGACCTGTTCAGGCTGATTTCGCTCCGCAAAAAATGGGGGTGATCGGCCTTTTTTTCTTCCGCTCTGG
>DASQMM010000279.1:0-1558 GCA_035645495.1 Brevibacillus sp.
AGAGCCCACCGCCTTGTGAGACAATGAGAGTACTTACGCCTCACAGGGGGTGGTTATTGCATGAAGATCGAGGATTGGTTTCAAGGTTTGCGCAACAGAGCGGAGACCATTGAACAAAAATGGCCGAAAGCGACAGAGCAGGAACGCCTGGAGCTGGCGGATCAATTGTTCTACCTGCGTCAGGTCAGCGACAGAGTCGTAGATTTATGGCTGCAATTCGAAGAACGACTTTCCCATACCATTCGTCATGTGAAGCAATGGGAGGGTCAAGGCTCATCTGAAGAGGGAGAGCAGGGAGCTGAGCTGAAGGAATTGCAGCAAGAATTGAAAAAGGAAGCGACCGTGGCGAAGCATGACAACAATGGGACGGAAGAACATGGGCATGCGTACGAGCATTTGTTTCGACGCGGGGAAGGATTTTATCATCTGCGGATGTACCCCGACGCGAAGAAATGCTTCGCTGAACTGGTAGCTGCGGCACCGGATTGGGAGACAGGCCGTCTCTACTACGCTTACAGCCTCTTGTTTTGCCATGACAAGGGACAGGCGATGCGTGAATTCCGACTCTTATGTAAGTCAGCAAGCTCGCCCAACATCGTGTCGATCAGTTATAATGCTCTAGGATGCATTCTGGCAGAAGAAGAACAGTGGTTGGAAGCAGCACAAGCATTTAAAGCGTCGTTGGAAGCCAAACCAGACCAGCCTGATGCCCGCTTCAATCTCGCTCTGTGCTATTACTGTGATGGAGATGCACAGGAAGCAGTCGATGAGAGCACCAAGTATCTGGAGGAGCATGAACATGATTGGGAAGCGCAGATGCTCTGGCTGCGAGCGGCAAAACAGCTGCAAAGCATGGACGAAACGGCTGAGTTGGAACCCCCGGTTTCTCTGCGTTTGCCGACACGGGATCTGGACAGTGAGACACTGCAGGAGATGGCTGCACTATACGAAGCAGTCGGGAATCACCACCGGGCGCAAATTTGCTATCATTTTTTGACCGAACGCTTTCCAAAAGAAGGATGGGCTTGGCATGGGCTTGCCTGGCATACCTGGTTGATCTCTGGTACCAAACGAGCGGCAACCTTGATGAAAAAGGCGATCTCTCTCGCACCAAATCAGGTTGATTTTTTGTTCAGCTTTGGCTGGATGCGCTTGTTTGACGGAGATATCGAGGCTTCAGTAGAAGCCTTTCGTCATATTCTTGAAAAAGATGGAACGAATCGACTTGCTCAATCCGGAATGATTTCGGCGTATGAAAAAAGCGGAGATATCCAGGCTGCAAAGCAACTGGCGAAGTCTTTTCTTGCGGATGAGCGGCCATACATCCAATCCCTGGGCTATTTTCATTTGGGGAGATTGGCGATGGGGGAAGAAGAGTGGCTTTTGGCTGAGCAATACCTGAAACGGGCCGAACCAAACAGCGGCTGGCTTCAGGAGATTCCCGTTTATCTGCAACTTTGTGCCAGCAAACAGGGAAAAACGATTTCGTTTGACGAGCTGTTGAAGTCATAGTGGTTTTTTCGGCAGGAAGATCCCCCGTCGTTGCCGAATGTGAGGA
>DASQMM010000280.1:0-1590 GCA_035645495.1 Brevibacillus sp.
ATCGTAAAAGGGAAGGATTCGCAAGAGAATAAGGAAGCCTATTACAGCACTGTCCATGGAGCGGGCCGGATCATGAGCCGTACAGAGGCAGCCGGAAAAATGAACTGGAAGACAAAGAAACGCAGCGGCGGAAAAATAACCGTAGAGCAAATGCAGGAAGCTATTCGTGATTATGGTGTCGTTCTACGCGGAGCAGGCACGGATGAAAGTCCTTTTGTCTACAAAAAGCTGGAGCAGGTTCTTGAAGCACACAAAGAAACACTCGATGTCATGCATGTGTTAAAGCCGATTGGCGTCTGCATGGCCGGGGCAGACGAATTTGATCCTTATAAAGATTAGAGACGATAGTGGTAGTGAAAAGAGAATCAACAGAGAGGCAGACCAGGATAGTTGAAACCGATTTGAGGTTTCATCCACCAGGTTTGCCTCTTTTCATTGGAGAGATCCCGAAAAAGAAACAAGCTCTGATCCGTAAATTTTATTTATTCAGAATATTTTAACCTATCTTTTCTTATACTTTTCCATAAAGTGAAACACTCTCGATCACAAGCCATTTTCTTATATAATCCAAGCTTCTTGGTTTATATAGATCATCAAAACTCAAGGGGAGGAATCACTTTCGCTATGACTTTACATGTGCAGGGTGAGCGCTGGTTTCCGTCGGAGAAGGTTTTTTCGGAGGACATGCCTGATTGCTGGGGCAACTGGTACTGTGACTCAGAAGTAGGCAAACTTCGCTCCGTCTTGATGAGAAGACCAGGCAGCGAGATCGAAATCGTGTCGGAGGAGAACTATTCCCGCTATCGATGGAAGGCACCGATGAATCCAGATCAGGCACGTGCGCAGCAGGATGCGCTGGTCCAGATTTACCAGGAGCACGGAATTGAAGTCCATTATGTGGAGAATATGCGGGAGGATAAACCAAACGCCCTGTATTTGCGGGATCTGGTCGCCATGACACCGGAAGGAGCGATAGTTTGTCGCCCCGCGATTGAGGCGCGTCGCGGGGAAGAGCGTTATGTTGCTGAACAATTGGCCAAGCTGGGAGTTCCCATCATCAAAACGATTAATGGAGATGGATTTTTTGATGGCGCCTGCCTGATGTGGGTAGATAGACAGACGGTGATTATCGGGACTGGAGCACGTGCCAATGAGGCAGGTGCGGCACAGGTTGAGGCCGAGCTGCGCAATATCGGGGTTACCGATTTTATCCGTTTCCCGATTCCATATGGTCATGCTCATATCGATGGCTTGCTGAACATTGCGGACAAGCGAACGGTTGTTCTGTTTCCCTGGCAGGTGCCCTACGATGTTGTGAAGCCATTGCTGAACAAAGACTTTACCGTGATCGAAGCGACGAATCCCTATGAGGTAAAAGAAACCTTCTGCACTAACTTTGTCGCGTTGGAACCGGGAAAAGTTATCCTTCCTTCCGGCAATCCTCAGACGAAGGAGAAGATGGAACAGGCCGGCATCACTGTAATCGAGACACCGGTGGATGAAATCATGAAAGGTTGGGGCGCGCTACACTGTATGACCGTGTTTCTGCGCAGAGATCCAATTGGCAGCTAATCTGTTTTGCTTACTTAA
>DASQMM010000281.1:0-9505 GCA_035645495.1 Brevibacillus sp.
ATGACCAGATAGATGATGAGCATGACAAAAATAGGAACGTACATGGACCACAAAATGGTCCGAAAATGCTGATTCTGCTCATCGTATTTTGCCGTGATCGAGCTGACGGGAAACTGAAAGCTCAAATCGGATTTTTTCAGACCGAACTGCATCAGATTTGCTTCCAAATCAGGCACAACTGACACCAGTTTTTCTTTGTCAGTGAATTGGAAATCCTGATACTGAAAGGCCGCGTAATAGCGGATTGCGGTGACCAGATTTTTCTCTTCCAATATCGTTTTGCGAAACAGGTCCTCATTCAAGATAAATCCTTTGTTGTACTCGGTGGACTTGGCGAACCAGTACGGATCGTTGCCCTCCTTTTCCTTGAAGACTCCTACCGGTTTGACGCGAAAGGTCGCGTCCTCCGCGCTGCTCGTTGTCAGCTCGTATAGATGGCCGAGCACCATCTTGCGGTCCATCATCCCTTTTTCGGTCACGAGCGCTTCATAAATCCCGTCAACCGGTTCTGCCGCGGGAAGACGGCCGTCTATCAAGGTGATGTGCTGATCCAGATTGCTCATCGAATACAATATCCCTGTCTCTGGAGAGCCTTCCTTTTGATCCAGCAATACCGCCTTGAAGGGTATCGACCGCAATACAGTCACCTGATCGAGCAACGGCGCTGATAAGGATGGTATGACATCGTTTTGGAGGGTATTTGTCAAGTGGGCGAGCACGGTAGCCCCATTTTGGGCGCCTATGTCCTGGTTGATGGAGACCAAAAGGCCGCCAGGGAAATTTTTCACTACCCGCTGATACTCTTCCATGTCCTTGACGAATAAACGTTGCAGTACGCCATTCGTGAACGCGGGGATGCTGGACATCAGCCCGACCGCGACGACTAGCCCGAGCAGGAGGCTGCCGACCAGCCAGCGGTTATTCAGCATTTTTCGCAGAATCATCTGCAGCATAGCCACGATGTTTCCCCCCTTATTCCAAAATAACCAACTGGCCTGGCTGCAGTCCGCTTATGATTTCGACTTCGGCCTCGGTCTTGATGCCCACTGTGACGTCAATTTCCTTTTTCACGTCCTCTTCCAATACATGGACATACATTCTCTCATTGAATGCGCGCAATGCTTTACTCGGGATAATCACCGCATTTTCCTGCTGCTCCACGACGATCTCGAAGAACACGGAGGTGCCCACTTCGATTCCCAGCAGCGGTTTGACTGGCGCGATGAGCAGGCTTCGGTGGTACAAGCGCTTCAGTTCCTCAGGTACATCATCGGGTACATTCAAGGGAGTCTGTACGACAATTCCTTCAACATCCGTCCCATCCGGCAGCTTGATGAGCGCTTTTACCCCATCCTTCACATCCTTGATCGCATCTCGTTCCGGAGCCGTATAGAGGACATGCAGCTTGTTTGGATCGCCGATGGTCACCAGCGTTTGATAGGCATCTATCTCATCTCCGACCTGCTCATTGCTGACGAAAAGAACCAATCCGTCCATCGGGGCGACCAGTTTGGTATCCGCCAATCTCTTTTGTAGACTGGACAGATCCATCTCCCGTTGCTTGACATTCAGCTTCGCACGCTCGATCTTGTATTCCCGCCGTTTGGGATCTTCCAGCTCCGCCAGCTTCAATTTGGCTTGCTCCAGTTCGATCTGAGCTAGTTTTGTCTCGCTGACCTTGGCGTTCATCTCTGCCTTGAGGACATTCAACCGGGCCTCTTCCACCTCGTATTGGTTATCCTGCTGTGCCTCCAAAAGCTCCAGCTTGGCTTTGTCTACCTCATACTTCGCCATCTCGATGCTTCGCTCCAGCTCAGCTGCATCCAGTTCGGCCAGAACCTGCCCCGCCTTCACCATGTCTCCGCTGTTGACATTCAGCGTCTTCAGCCGCAAGCCCTTGCTCTCCGGAAAAGAGAGCTCCTTTTTGTCTACCGGGGTAAAGGTGCTTGTTCCTTTGATACTCCTTTTGATCGTTCCGAGCTTGACTTCTGCTACGTCATACGTGACCTGGACAGGTTCCACCAGGGGAGGAGCGAGGATCGGCTCTTCCTTGGGCAACAGGGAGCAGCCTGACAGCAGCGTTGCGAAGGTGGATGCGATCACGGCATGCCTCATCAGGCTAGGCAAGTTTGCTTTGACGGATGGTTCCGTCTTCCAATTCGTATACAATATCGGCCACCTCCATCACAGTCGGATCATGCGTAGTCATGATAATGCTCATCCCTTCCTCTTCCACCAGCTTGCGAAAAACGCCGCTGATCTTTCTGCCCGTCTTGCTGTCCAATTCTGCCGTTGGTTCATCGGCCAACAGCAACTCCGGACGATGGGCCACTGCCCGAGCAATCGCGCAGCGCTGCTGTTCTCCGCCCGACATCTCATAGGGGCGATGGTGAGCTCTTTTGCTTAACCCGACCAACTCCAGCGATTCGTTGATTCTCGTCGTCCATTCTGGCGCGGCGACTTTTGACAAGCGCAGGCCGAACTCCACATTCTCCGCCGCAGACATCAAGGGAAACAAGCCAAACGATTGAAAAATAAATCCCATGCCTTGTCTTCTGATATTTGTTCGATTTCGATCTGGTAGTCTCCCAATCTCTGTTCCCTGGAAGTAAACCTCCCCGCTGGTCGGTCGGTCCAATCCGCCGAGCAGATTGAGCAAGGTCGTCTTTCCGGAACCGGAACGGCCTCTCAGCACGAGCAGCTTCCCTTTTTCGACCTGCAGATCAATTCCTTGCAAGGCGTGGACAGCAGCAGAACCGCTTCCAAAAATGCGGCCCAGATCTTTTGTCTCCGTGATAAACGGCATGAAAACCCCCCGCTTTTTGTATAATCACTAGAATTAGATAGACTTTTCAAAGAATAAATTATAGCACAATTTCCTGAAGTTGGAATTAACTGAAAATAAAGATAAATAAACTTTTTTGGCTCATCAAAAATTAGCAAATGGCAAAAACTATTCACCCAAGTCTGGTCGTCCTAGCTATATACGACAAAACAAACGTAAGGACTGAATCATCATGAATGACATCACGAAGCTGTTCAGACAGCAAAATACGGGAAGCCAGACGGTTGTGCAACTGACAAATGCCAAACGTTATATGCCGGGACTTGATGGCCTCAGAGCATTATCCGTCCTTGCCGTCATTGCTTACCACCTGGATCTGAAATGGGCGCAGGGAGGCTTGCTTGGCGTCGGGATCTTTTTTGTCATTTCCGGATACCTCATCACGGATCAAATCATTACGGAATGGAACAGACATCAGAGGCTGAGTCTTGTAGATTTCTGGATTCGCAGAGCCCGCAGACTGCTTCCGGCTATGATTGTCATGCTGCTGTTTGTGGCTGCATGGCTTTACTTTGTAGATTCCTCCCGATTGCACGCTCTCCAGGGAGATTTTCTATCTTCGCTTTTTTACATAAACAACTGGTGGCTGATTTTTCACCAGGTATCATACTTTGAGAGCTTTGGCCCTCCCTCCCCGATCGGACACCTCTGGTCCCTGTCTGTTGAGGAACAATTTTATGTGATGTGGCCACTGCTGCTCGTGATCGGATTAAAATTTGCCTCCCGCCGCGGGAAACTTGCCTTGCTGATCCTGGCAGGTGCGGCGCTTTCTGCTCTGGCCATGGCTATGATGTATGTACCGGGTACAGATCCCAGCCGCGTTTACTATGGTACGGATACTCGCGCTTTCGCCCTCT
Organism: Brevibacillus sp.; assembly: GCA_035645495.1. Taxonomy (GTDB): domain Bacteria; phylum Bacillota; class Bacilli; order Brevibacillales; family Brevibacillaceae; genus Brevibacillus. The sequence continues at coordinate 3,703 of DASQMM010000281.1, forward strand.
TGATCGGTGCTGCCTTGGCGGTAGTGTGGCCGAGTCAGAAGTTGAACGATCGGGTGTCAACAGCAGCACGCAATACGCTGGATATCGTAGGCGGTATCGGAATCATGGCTCTCATCTTGTTCATCTATCAAACCGTTGAATATGACGATTGGCTTTATCGCGGAGGATTGCTGTTTTTGTCTTTGATTGCTGCAGCCGTGATTGCCGTACTGGCACATCCGGCAAGCAGGGTAGGAAAAATGATGGGCTGCAAGCCGCTGCGCTGGTTGGGAGTCCGGTCGTATAGCTTGTACATTTGGCATTACCCTGTCATCATCCTGACAAGTCCGGACGTGAATACGAATGAAACCGGGGTTACCAGGATCATCCTCCAACTGACCGCGAGCCTGATTCTGGCTGCTATATCTTATCGATACATCGAGGAGCCTTTTCGGCGAGGAAGAGTACGCCTGCACTGGAAAATCTCATACTCTCCGCTGCGTCGACGCGTCCTTTCGGTTATTCTTACAGCCATTGTGCCGGCAATCCTTATCCCGTCCGCCTGCAGCATCTCTCAGTCCAAAGAGGGATTTCCTGCACATGTTGTGGAAGCAGCAGGCTCACAGAAGGGATCAAATCAACAAGAAACACCGTCCACAGCACAAAATACGAAGCATTCGGAAACCCAGAAACCTGCGTCCGCAGCACAAGACACGGTTCATCCGGAAGCCCAGAAACCTGTGCCACTGGATACCGAGTCCGGAAAAGGCATCACAGCGATTGGAGATTCCGTCATCCTGGATGCGAAACCTTTTCTCGCAAAAATGCTCCCCGGTATAGCCGTGGACGGGAAGGTCGGCCGTCAGATGCGGCAGGCGCAGGATATTATTGAGCATCTCAAGGCACAGGGCAGGCTTGGCGACCGGATCATCATTGAGCTGGGCACCAATGGAGCTTTCAGTAAAAAGCAATTACGAGCTTTGCTTCATTCGCTTAGCGATGCGAAACAGATTCTTTTGGTGAACACCCGCGTTCCTAGAAATTGGCAGGACACTGTCAATGCAACGATTGCAGAGGTTTCCAATGAATTCAACAATACCGCTATAGTAGACTGGTATTCAGCCAGCGAGGGCAAGGGCGAATACTTCTATCGTGATGGCGTGCATTTGAACCGGGAAGGTGCCGAGTATTACGCCTCGATTCTTACAAAGGCTGTTACACAAACTTTTTGAACCTCTCCATTCGTCTTACTTATAAAACACCTCTATCAAGTTAGGAAGGGCCATACGACCATGTTGAACAGGAAACACGAAAAATTACTGACCCACTGTATCACCGAACATAAAGAGAATGTGTATCGGCTCGCGTACAGCTATGTCAAAAACAAGGACGATGCGCTCGATATCGTCCAGGATGCCATTTATAAAGCCATGACCAATATGGATCGCTTGAAGGATTCCGAAGCCGTCAAAAGCTGGTTCTACCGAATCGTGGTGAACACCGCTTTGGATTTTCTCCGCAGGAAAAAGATCGTTCACATGGTGGATCATGAAATCATCGAATCCCATGCGCCGGGTGTGGAAGATGTTTATTCGGACCTGGATCTGCAAAGGACACTTGATGAGCTGCCAGTGAAATACCGAAGTGTCATCGTGTTGAGATATTTTGAGGATATGAAAATAGAAGAAGTAGCGGATGTACTTGGCGAGAACGTAAATACGATAAAAACGAGGCTGTATCAGGCGCTTCAGCTTTTACGAATCAAGATGACAGTCCAGCCGACAAAAGGAGAACAAGTAAAATGAATGACAAACTGGATCAGTTGCGAAAAGAATATCAAGAAGTGCCAATCCCGGCAGAGCTGGATTTCGTCGTTGACAGGGCCATTACACAATCTTTGAAAACGCGGAGAAGCAAAAGCTCCAAATTCAAAGGTTTGACTGCTATTGGAGCTGCTGCTGTCATCTTCGTGACTACGATTAATGCCAGTCCGACCGTAGCGAACGCCTTGTCCTCGATTCCCGGTGTAGACCGGATTATCAAAGTGCTGACATTGAAGGAATATGTGGTCGACGAACCCAATTACAATGCGGATATTAAGGTTCCCTCCATTGCCCACCTCGAAAACAAGGCACTAGAGGTTGGATTGAATGAGAAGTATTTCAAAGAAAGCAAGGAATTATATGACAAGTTCCAGGCAGAAATCAACGAAATAAAAAAACAAGGCGATGGCCATCTGGGCCTGTTCGCAGGTTACGAAGTGAAAACAGATAATGACGACATTCTCTCGATCGAACGATACGTCGAAGAGATCGCGGGATCATCATCAACGCGAATCAAGATTGATACCATCGATAAAAAGAATCAAGTGCTTATCACATTGCCGATGTTGTTTAAAGACGATCAGTATATTGAACGGATCAGTGAAAATATCAAAGAACAAATGAGGGCTCAGATGGCAGCAGATCCCGAAAAGGTCTACTGGATCCCAACGGATGATGAAGCACTGATGGCGGATGCGTTCACATCCATTGCGAAAGACCAAAGCTTTTATATCAATAACGCTGGCAAGCTCGTTATCGTCTTCAATGAATACGACGTGGCACCAGGCTACATGGGTGTCGTAGAATTTATCATTCCAACCGAAGTATTGTCCGACGATCTGGTCAGTCATCAATACATTAAATAATGTTCGTAAGAAATACGCGGGAAGATCACCCGCGTCCTTTTGTTTTTGTGGTCCCCCAACTGTAGTGAGGCGGAGGAAAAAGGAGAGAACGCTTAGGCGGGTTGGGATCTTCGCTGGGGGTCGACCCGTCCGTCTCCACTCCAAATGCCTTCGCTTTTCTCTCCTTTTTCCTCGATCAGCTTTTCCTGCTCCCTCACCTTTTGTGGGCTTCTCATGGAGCCTCTTCTCGCAAACCCTTAAAATACTCTGGATACATAGGGTCACCACAGTACTCACAGCTAAATTGAGGGGGAACAGTCGGATCACCATCATCCAATGCATCAAAATCTCGAACGGAAGAAAATCGTACGATTTCCATTCCCCTTTCTTTTTCATACCCCCCATTGTCACAAGCAAGTGCAGATGAGGATTGAAATTAATTCGCGACCCAAATGTATGTAATCCCATAATGACCCCAGGAGTCACCTTATGCTTTTTTTCATAGAACTCTTTAATAAATCGAGCTCCTTCGTCCATTAATGCTTTCAACAGTTCACGATGCTTTAAGAAAACAATGCGTAAGCCTTCATCAATCGTAAGAATAACAGGTCGATAATTTACCTGAAAAACGTCCTCTTCAAGTAATCGCCTCCATTCTTCTGTCTCACCAGCCGAACAAGTCGTACAGAAACGCCCTTTACATCGAAATGGGACTCTTCGTACATCGTGACAGCCTTTTACATACAAACAGCTTAAATCCCGTATTTGGATTGCCACAATTCCGGAACTTCTCTACTTCCTTTATGACCACGTTACGAATTTTTTTCCCATACTTCTTTACAAAAACATCCCAATTCTGATTATCATCAATGAAAATCCTCCTAAGTATGTTCGTATCCATCTACTAATCCTATCCTAAGCAAAGAAAACTGGACAGCCTTTTGGCTATCCCCAAACTTATAAATTCCTATCTGTCAAAAAAACCTCGACTTCGCCGCTTCTCGCGACTCCATCGAGGATGTAACGATCTATCGAGTTAAGACCAGTGGGCACGTTCCCACAAATTCAGCTTTTGACCAATTCCTTTCGCCAAGGCTTCCTGATAGACAGAATGGCCCCAAGCGACATCATAGATCGGCATGCCCCCGGTAACGAACAAGATCCGCTCCGAATCATCCGTTCTGCCTTGTACATTGCCCAATACAATATCTCCGAGATTCAAGATATCCTGGTGCTTCGCTCGGCCTTGGTCGATTAATTGCAGCAGCTGTCCGGTGGGAGTCCACTCCGTAATGCTAGCCATGCCTTTGGGGTGTTCCTTGGCATCATTCATCCATGACTGGTGCATTTTCCAGTTATCTGCCACGATTTTGCTTTCCAAATAGGTCGAATCATCCAGATCAGCTGTCCCCGTTAGCGTTACTAGACTTCCGGGTTTTAGCCAGTCTTTTTCAATTTTCACTTTCGTATGACCAGAAGTAGCCACACTGATAATGTCAGCAGGGGCGATCGCCTCCTCCATACTGTTGACAGCAATCACATTTAGGTTGAGTTGTTCGCTCATCTCGCTTGCAAAAGCCTCTGCTTTCTCCAGAAACAAGTCATAGACTCTTACTTCTTTTAGCTGCTTTTGCGTTTCGGCAATGGCTTTCAGACACGCTCTGCTGATCACCCCAGCCCCCAGAATGCCAACCAGCTCAGAACCGCTTCTCGCGAGGTATTTTGCCGCAACCCCAGGCACTGCCCCTGTTCGCATCGCGCTGATCAGATTGCCCGACATATAGGCAAGTGGCTGCCCTGTGTCCGGATCATTCAGCGTAACCATCAGGATGGATCGAGGAAAGCCCCTCTTCGTATTTTCTATATTGGAGCCGTACCACTTGTCTCCACAGACGTGGAATTCTCCTCCTACATAGGCGATCATCGACATGAAGCGGCGATCGGGACCCGCTACCGGCATCTTCGGCGTGCGCTGTTCTTCAGGAAACCAGAGCATGATGCCATGTTCGTTCTCCCGCGGCCCTCCCATGAGATAGTCCCCTTTCCCCAGCAAGGCAAACGTTTTCTCGATGGTCTGCACGCATTTTGCCATATTCAATACCCCGGCCTGGATGACATCCGGTTCGGACAAGTACAAAAAATCGATACGTGTATCAGACATGGTCAATCCCTCCCTGATCCATTAAATTTAGAAATTTTTCTCCGTTCCCATTCGTCCTGTTTGACGATGGAAACGATTCATGTTGGTAACAACCAGCAGCGCAATACCGACCAGAATCGTGATGCTGGTAAACAGCCAGTGCTGACCATTGATGATCAACAGCGGTGAAAGCGTAACGACAGCAATTTCCACCGGAGCCATCGGAATATAGGCCAGGGCAAAATCGTCCAGCGTCTTACTTTTCAGATCCGGGTCGACGATGCGCAACAGTGCGATGGACATCGCCGTCGTTCCTGTCGCCCACCCCCAGGAAAAGATGCAGCGTTCAAACCAGTATTCCTTGAAATAACGAGGGCCCAATACTTTGAAGAAGAAAAAGCAGTACAAAAGCCCAAAAATGAACAGCAAGACCAATGGTGCCGCATATTTCACAACAACAGGCAGCTTGATGGATGCGACGCCAAAAGCGACGAGAATATCAGTAGCACTTCCACTGATGCGATTCACCATTTTCTTGTCGACAAATTGGTTGGATTTAGTCCACTCCATGATCTTCATGCAGAGCAAGGCGATGAGAAAGGCACAGCAAAATGCAGGAATGCTCAACTGGGGGAACCATTGTGAACCCAACGTACTCAAGTAATATCCAGCCGCTGCCGTCAGCCCTACCAAGGTCACATGAAACGCGAGCGGGTCTATGGAGATCGAGGAGACCGTTCCTTCCCCGACAGATTGGCGATGTTCCTCCGGGACAAGTCCCGTCTTCAGTTCCTTGGGAAGCTGCGCAAAGTCAGTTATGAATCCCGTATGCCCTTTTTTCGTTCCCCATTTAATTAGAATCAGTCCGCCAACGATAGCGCTTACAATTCCGACCGTAGCTGATGTCATGGCGAGAGAGGCGGCTTCATCCCAACCAAGACCGTCAAAAGCCTGCCCGATTGCAGCCGCAGTCCCATGGCCTCCTACGAAGCCACTTGCTAGCATCAAGCCAAATC
>DASQMM010000282.1:0-8966 GCA_035645495.1 Brevibacillus sp.
CGGCAAGAACCCATTCCATCTCTGCAAGGCCTGAAGAAGCCCGAATATGATCCGGATAAACCTACTGTAGCCGTCTTGTTGGGGAACGAGACCACCGAGGGATCAGATTTTATGATTCCCTATGAATTGTTCTCCAGGACAGAGGCATTCAATGTCTTTGCCGTTGCTTCAGACAATCAGGTCAAGTCATTAACCGGAGGTCTTGATCTGATACCGCACTATTCTTTTACAGAATTGGATCAATTATTGGGGAAAAGCCCTGACATCATCACCATCCCATTTATGGTAACGAATGACACTGAGAAATTTGCTCCTATCCGAAAATGGATACAACAGCATGCCGACACCACGTTCGTAAGCATTTGCGGGGGATCGGGAAATCTTGCAGCTACCGGTCTATTGAAAGGAAAGTCAGCAGCAACACACTGGCAGAATCTTGCCGTTTTTCCAAAGCAATTTCCTGAGACGAACTGGTTAGAGGATCAGCGGTATTTTCATGACGGAAACGTGATATCCTCGGCAGGTGTTTCATCAGGAATCGATGCCGTTCTCTATGTGATTTCGCAAAAGGTTGGGGAGCCCGTAGCAGAAAAAATAGCGAAAGAGATGAAGTACCCTTCTTATCACTTCGTGAAAAATCCGAAGGTGGATCCGTTTTATATGGATTTTCGCTTTTCAACCTATCTCTTGAATAACGCGTTTCAGTGGAGCAAGAAAAACGTAGGTGTCTTGTTATATAACGGCGTGGAGGAAATGGCGCTGGCTTCCGTATTCGATATCTATTCTGACACTGGGACGACTAGGGTTTTATCCATTTCCAGCTCGGAGCAACCCATAGTGACAAAACACGGTCTGAACTTGATTTCCAGACACTTGATAGCGAACACCCCTGAATTGGATAAATTGATGATTCCGGGAAGAGATGCGAAATCGTTGGCTGTTGAGGAAATCATGCAATGGAACGAGACGTGGAACAACACGAACCCCCAGTTCGTGCACAGTGATTTCCCGGATCGATTCTTATTCGAAGTGCAGCTTGAGGATTTAGCCAAGCAAGAGGACCTGCTCACCGCCAAGCATGCGCTGAAACGGCTCGAATTTCGTTCGAATGATATACAGCTGGAAGGCAAACCGTTTCCCCTCGAAACTTACGGCAATCTCCTTTTGACTGCATTCCTTGCCCTATTCATCGCTTTTTGTATTGACAGAAGGTTTATTATCAAGAAACCCATTTTTCAATTGAATACCTTACACAGGTATTGTATGGTATGTACCATCCTTAGGAGGAAAACGACATGAAAAGGCTATTCCTGCGCTTGGTTGTTTCAATCTGTATATTCACCGCGCTTGTTGGAGGGGTTGCGACTCTCGGGGTTGTTCATTCGCAAAAAGATTTTTACGGGGCGGTTCGCCATGAGCCGCTTCCTTCCTTGCAGAGTGTAAAGCTGCCGAAGCACGATCCGGCTAAGCCTACTGTAGCAGTTATGTTGGGAAGCGAAGCTACTGAGGGACTGGACTTCATGATTCCCTACGAAATTTTCGCGAGAACAGGTGCCTACAACGTCTATGCCGTTGCTGCAGACACCGGCATCAAGACGCTGTCAGGTGGATTGGATGTCGTGCCGCACTACTCTTTTCAGGAACTGGATGAAATGCTAGGGAAAAGCCCGGATATTATTGCCATTCCTTTCTTGACTGATCAGGGGAAGGCGTTTGAACCGGCTAAAGAATGGATCCTTCAACACCAAGAAACTACGATCGTAAGCATTTGCGGTGGTGCAGGTAATCTAGCCTCTACTGGATTGTTGAATGGAAAATCGTCTACCTCCCATTGGCAAACGATTTGGTCTAGAAAAATAAACTATCCGCAGGTGGATTGGAAGAGGGATCTGCGCTATGTTCTTCCTGACGAAAACATGGTGTCCTCTGCAGGGATTACATCTGGAATCGATGCCGTCCTGTATGTGATTTCACAAAAACTTGGCGAACCGATGGCGGCTAAGATAGCCAAAGAAATGAATTACCCTGATTACCACTTCGTTCACAACCCAAAGGTAGATCCCTTCTTTATTGATCGGCACTATTCTACGTATGTCTTGAACCTTGCTTTTCAGTGGAATAAGGAACAGGCAGGAGTGCTGCTCTATGATGGCGTAGAGGAGATGGCTCTAGCTTCCGTATTCGATATTTATTCTTCCTCTGGTACGACCCAAGTCTATTCCATATCAAATTCGGTTGAACCCATTGTAACCAAGCACGGTTTAAACCTGATTGCGAGACATCCAATAGCGAATCTGCCACAAATCGATAAGATGATCGTTCCAGGTACAACGGCTCCATCATTGGCCGCAGAGGAGATAAAATACTGGAACGAACGGGGGAATATGAAGGATCTACAATTTGTACACAGCCATTCACCGGATCGCTTTCTATTCGAAGTTCAGCTTGAAGATTTAGCCAAGCAAGAGGATCTTCTTACGGCTAAACATGCGGTCAAGCGGCTTGAGTATCGTGCGAGTGATATCCAGCTGGAAGGCAGACCTTTTCCCCTCGAAACTTACGGCAATCTGCTTTTGACTGCTTTCCTTGCCTTGTTCATAGCTTTCTTTATCGACAGACGATTCTTCAGGAAAAATTAAAAAGCCGCAAGCTCGATCCTCAACCCGGACCGAGCTTGCAGCTCCCCCTTCTACAATTCCTGATTCTCGTATGCTTACAAAAACCGGCGATTCACCTTTTTCCCCTCATAACTGAACAGCGCCTGCCGGTCCTCCATCACGGTCTCGAGATGGACACCCCTGCCCCAGAGGTAGTACACATATGGCAAGGTTTTTTCCACGTATTTGACGTCCAGCTCCAGCCCCTCATAGTGATGCTTCAGATACAGCTCCCCGGAGCGAAGGTGATCGCCATCATGCACCATGACGTACGGGAAGCCGCCATTGACGCGCGTAGCGGCCAAACCATCGCGTACCTGCTCCCACTGCTTGTCGGTCACGACCCATTCGTTGCCCTGTTTGCCAAACATGTAGAGGTCCAGTTTGTTGACCAGATCCTGCGTCAGGAAGTTTCGGATGAAGCTGATGTCCGACTCCAGCTCCCGCACCTCGAATATCTTGGCGCGTCCCTCTCCCGGTTTGCGGCCAAAACGCTCCTGCTCCTCCTGTGTCGGATTGTTCCAGCGTTCCTCAATATCCTCGAAGATTTTCAGGCCGAGGTGATACGGGTTGATGCTCGTCGTGGACGGCTGGATGACCGAGGAATGCAGCTTGGCGAAATCAATGGTCTCCGCTTCGGTCAAATCCATTTCGCGCAGGATGCGCATATGCCAGTAGGTCGCCCAGCCTTCGTTCATAATCTTCGTCTCCAGCTGCGGCCAGAAATACAGCATCTCATCGCGGATAATCGTCAGGATATCGCGCTGCCAGTCTTCCAGTACCGTGCTGTATTCCATAATGAACAACAGGAGGTCTTTTTCCGGCTGCGGCGGGAACTTGCGAGCAGCAGGCTTGGCGGCGGAGTCCTGCTCCTTTTTCTCCTTGCCATCCAGCTTCCACAGATCGTCGTAGGGGCTGGTCCGTTCCTTGCTGGTTTTTACCGGCTCCTCTGACTCCCGCTTCCAGCGCAGCTTGGGACGCAACAGACTGGGATCGATATGCTCCTGGATCGCCAAGGCAGCATCCAGCAGATTTTCCACCGCTTCCTTGCCGTATTGGATTTCGTACTGACGAATCCGCTCACTGCTCGCGGCCATGCTCTCCACCATTTCGCGGTTCGTGTTGGAGAAGCGTACATTGTTCTTGAAAAAATCGCAGTGGGCCAGAACGTGTGCGACGATCAGCTTGTTCTGGATCAGCGTATTGCCGTCCAACAGGAAGGCGTAGCAGGGATTGGAGTTGATCACCAGTTCGTAAATTTTGCTCAAATTCAAGTCGTATTGCAATTTCATCCTATGGAACGATTTCCCAAAACTCCAGTGCGAAAATCGCGTCGGCATCCCGTACGCCCCGAATGTATAAATAATGTCAGCCGGGCAAATCTCATATCGCATCGGGTAAAAATCGAGACCGAATCCTTTGGCAATTTCGGTGATCTCGTCGATGGACCGCTCCAGCTCTTTGCGTTCTTCATTTGTCATGACGTCCCCTCCTCTTTCCGGCACCTGCTATATGTATATGAGGTTGTCGGCAAAAGACGCTATGTTTTAGGGGAAGTGTGCGGTCCATCTGCAGTTTTTTGAGTATTGAAGCAGTGATTTCAAAGCTTACTTGGCAAAGGTCACTTCTAACCCTTCCTTTGGCATCACAAATTTAGCCGTCCGCAACGGGTTGACGATCTGTGACACACGCAAATCTCCGCGAAGCCCCATGATACAGACAATCTCGTTGGCCTCGTATTCGGGCAAACGCTCCTGTAAAAAGGAAAACATGCTCTCGACAGCGGACTGACAGGCTTCATCGAGAGTGGCAGCAGAAGCAATCACATAGAAATTCGTTGAATCCTCCACAACCGGGGTGTGAAAATGCTGTTGTTTCAGCACCTCCACCTTTACCCGCACACGACTGCCGATCTCCAGTCCACAAACAGCTACTTCTCCGTCGCCCATCAATGCATGGACATCCCCAATGGCCAATTGTGCGCCCGCAACAGAAACCGGCAGATAGACGATTGCCCCCTCCGTAATTTCCTTCGTATCCATATTTCCGCCGTGATTTCCAGGGGAATAGGTGGGGATATCTTCGATCTTTGGCGCGACACCGATGACGCCGATCATCTTCCTGATCGGAAAAACATGCCGTTCGTTAAACTGAATCCAGCCATCAGCTACGCGAAAGGTTTTCACCTCAGGTTCTTGCACATATTTATGCAACGCTCCTGCCCCTGGTCGCAGGTACATGATTCCCGTCTCCTCCAGGTCAATGGATATTACAGTGACTTTCAAGGTATCTCCCGGCATTGCCCCCTTGACGGCAACTGGCCCCGTCGCGGGATTTAACCCCTGCAGAGCATGTATCTTGTTTTTGGATGATTTCGTCAACTGCTGCCGGTAGCAGTCATAGGTCTCAAATACGATCTCAGCCCCTGATTCCACTGTCATCACGGATTTGAGGTCGGGTGCAAATGAGAAGATGTGATTTGCTTTGGCGATGGTATGCATGCTATACCTCCTATCTGATTTGCGAAGCGTACTTGCAAGAAACATTGGAGCAAAACGCAGCGGCTCTCCTGGTAGCAGGTTTCGTCGGGTTATCCAGCGAAAATGCGCTTAATGATTACGCAAACCTCGCGGCAGGTATCAGGTGATGTGGGGATCGCCCCGTTATGGCCTCTTTCTTTTCAGCAAGTCAAAAACGCTTTTTGGGGATTGTGGCATCCCGCAGCCGCTTCGGCAGTCTCATCCCTTGTACTTATCATCAGTATGATCTTAGCCATTCTCAATGTAGGACTTGGACTTAACTGAATACGTTCCAATGCCATTTTTTCAGAGAACTTCGTATAATACGCCAATCGAGTAACATGCTCGAACGTGACTCTTTGAAGGCACTGGCACTTCCATATAACAATAATTTGTAACCAAAACATGAAAATGCTCTTTGTCTGGAATTTATCCGACTTCCAACCGCAAAGTAGCAATTGCAGCAGTTTTCAATAAATTTACTCCGCCATCTTTTGCAAGCTCTGTGTCTCCTGTAACAACACCATTGATTACCTTCCCCCAATTATCAATGACATTGGTAACCCCATTGATGATCCCCGTAGCAGTATCGGAAACGGCTCCTCCTACATGATTGCTCATTACTCTCGTAGTAGTAGGTACCTCCGGTTGACCCGAAGATGCGTAGCTAAAGGAGTTCGTTTTGTTCATCCGTACGGTTATCACTCTCTCTGAACAAACCGGTGGTTCTACTCTGTTTAACCCAACAATCAAATGAGGATGCGCTCAGATCGTATTGTCTCAAAACGTGGTTTGCCGTTCTCATAAAGTTGAACCATTTGCTGCTTAAACTCATCTGTAAATGTTAGACGTTCACGTATAGCCATGACGTTCTCCCCGTCCTTTTGGGATTGGCTTCTAATCTACTAGACCTTAAGGGAACTGTCCAATTCAGTGAAGCCAATTCAAGACACTAATCGCTAGTTCCAAGTTTATCCGATACCTCGGCGATCAACTGCCTTAATCCTTCACCATTAATGAGATGAATAGGCTTATCTACAACGTATATTACTGCCGGTTTTGTAAATACCCCTGTAGTAATAAAGAAGCCTTCCTTGGCCCTTGTATCTAAAATAGCACTATGAAACTTCTGTATTTCAGGTCTTGTTACTTTAGGGGAGTTATATCTCTTACATTCAACAATAGCAATTTCATCGCCTTTTCTAAGAATAATATCCTTCCCACCATCTCCCGTCTTCCTTGTAACAGTGGTTTCATATCCTTTTAGAGTGAATACATTAGCTATAAATCTTTCAAAATCAAAAGGGTCACTCTTCTTAAGTAGTTCAATATGCCCCTCAATTTTCAGTTTTTCTCTAAGTGCTCTCTCATATTCTTCACGTGATCTTTGTCTAATATTGGATTTGACTTTCTTAACAAAAATGATTGATACAAAAATGAATGCAAGAATCAATACCCACTGGGTAACTGTAACCTTTTCTATTCCATGCCACAACCAATCAAAGAACGATAATATGCCTAAGAATACATGGTAAAGCACGAATAATACTAAACAGATCAATACAAAAGGTCCCGAAAATAATTGTGTACTCCCTTTTGATCGACCTCTATTGCGATATCTTTTTCGTGCCATATCGTTCCCTCCAAGGTTAGCTCCTTGGATTATTATTTCACATTAATAAGAAAATCATGATACCTTATTGTTCATTTGTATAAGACAAACTCCTTTCCTAATACGATTGTAATAAATGGAAAGGAGGTAGACCTTAATGAAGTTGCGAAACATCGCTTTAGACCTAATAATCCCAGAAGAAAAATTTCGTAAGGATTTTGAAAATGATACATTTATTATGAGTATTGGTCGAGATGGTGTTGAAGATCCATTGACGGTGGAGGGACCGACAGCAGAAGGAAGGTACATTCTAGTTGAGGGCTATAGGAGATTTGTTTCAGCCCAGTCTTCTCGCTTAGAAAAGATAATATGCCTAGTGGAGGATATCACCGATGAAAAAACTCGTGTGATTAAAAGGCTTAAAAAAGAATTATTTCATAAGAAGAGAACCGGGTTTGAAATCGAGCGAATGGTAAAGTATTTACATAAACACTATAAAATTGTTGATATAGCAAAACTGCTTGGGGTTACTCCATCTACTGTCAGAAGACATCTCACTACAAGTGAAGTGAGTCCGGATATTAGAAGGAGGGCAGAGGAAGCAAATGTAGGGAAACAAGCATTAGGAAAGCTTGTTAAACTTTCTAATATTGATCTTGATGTAAAAAATGATCTTGTTGAGGACTACCTAAATAAGGAGTTTAATGGAAATGATGTTGACTCTATAGCCTTGTTGACAAAGTTAACTGATTATAAAAAACTCGAAAAATCAGACCAATATGAGTGTGTTTACGACTTACTTGAGCACAAAAAAAGCGTAACAAATACTTCCCGTGTATTTGTAGCCCTTCGATTGCTAAGAAAAGATTTTAAGCTGCACGCTCACAAAACCGTGTTCAATTATATGATTTCAAATCTTACGTCATTCCTCAACAATCTACATCCTAATTTTATTGAACATCTAAGTAACGAGCAAAAAAGGGAAATTAATTTTTTACTTTTCAGTATTTTAAATAAGCTAAAGCTCCTAGATCGTTGGGAAGATTTCCCTCAAGGTAAAGTAACCCCTATAAAATTGAGCCAATTAACTGTTAATATTACTCCTCAAAAAAAATGAATTGGGTACTCATTTCAAATATGAATACAATAGGAGCAGTATTGTTGTTAGCCTACTGAAATAATTTAATTTTAAGAACGATAACCTAGGCACTTTAGCGATACGAAGCCCAGCCTTCCTTCATGATCTTCGTCTCCAGCTGCGGCAGAAATAAAAAGCTCATTGCGGATAATGGTCAGGACATCGCGCTGCCAGTCTTCCAGCACCGTGCTGTATTCCATAATGAACAGCAGGAGGACTTTTTCCGTCTGCGGCGGGAACTTGCGAGCAGCAAGCTTGGCTGCGGAGTAACATTTATGGCGCCTCGCCTTCCTTGAATTGTATCGATATCACTTTCTCTGTCCGAGGGTCAAACGTAATGATGACCGTTACGCCGAATTCTCTACTGTCCTGCCGCAACCATAGCCTGAAGGTCTCCCGCGCCCTATCAGTCTGCAAGTTCTCCCGCCCAACGTGGAGGTAATCAATGATTGCGGCCATGGGATAGCGCTTTTGGGTTTCTTGAACGGCCATTCTCCCCCATTTCGCATAGGGAGGAGTCTCTGGAGCCAATGCAAATACGGAAGTAGAAAATGAAATCAAGGAAAAAAACAGAACAAAACGAATGAGAGAATACATGCAAATCCCGCCTTTCACAAAGTAGTGTAAGCGAAAGGCGAGGAATCTAACCGGATTTAGGTATCTAGAGTCTCCTGGATAATGCCTGAACGATGATCACGACGACCACAACCAAAAAGATCAGGGTACCGATGAGTATCAGTCCCGGTATACCAAATGAAGACAAATCAACACCTCCTGAACGTTCCGCTACTTTCCTTTTTCCTATTTGATTCCATTTCGTAACAGCAATTTCCTGTCCACTTTCCCCAAATGGGTATAAGGCAGACGATCTACAAAAAGAATCTCTCTCGGCTGTTGATAGCGTGCCAGCCTTGGACGCAGCCAAGCGAACATATCCTCCGCTGTCATTGCTGCTTGCGGTGCGAGAAGGATATAGGCTTGCAATCGCTGCCCGTACCATTCGTCCGGGACTCCAATCACGGCGGCATCCTCTACATGCG
>DASQMM010000283.1:0-1754 GCA_035645495.1 Brevibacillus sp.
CCTAAGTCAAACAGCAATAGCTCTCCTTGCTGGACAGCTCGACTTCCCGGATTTCCGTGGGGCAGCGCCGATTTCTCACCTGCGAGTACCATTGTGCTGAAGGAAGGGCCTTCCGCACCCAAGCGCTTCATTTGATATTCAAGCTCCGCGACGATCTCCACTTCGGTCACGCCCGGCTTTACTTTTTTCAAGCTCTCCCGCAGAGCATCTTCCACCAGTTGGATCGCGTGTTTCATGCGGGCAACCTCATCTGGAGACTTGATCAGACGCATTTCCCGAAGGGGCTGCTCAACGTCTACGAAGCGTGAAGCCTCTACGAATGCGCTCATCGCCTCGAAACGCTCCACAGTCATATGACTTTTCTCGATTCCCAATGCCTGAAGGCCGGTTGGCAGGGTCTCTTTGAGTACTTCATAAGGATTTTGAATATCTGTATGGGTATAGATGCGTTGGATGTCGGAAGCGGCGGCGGCGGCCTCCCGATCCAGCGCAGGGACGATCAAAGAAGGTTCCCCCTGGGCCGGAATCACAAGTCCCAGAAAACGTTCATGAGGATCTGTAAAAAAGCCAGTCAGGTAGTAGACATGCTTCGGAGATGTAATCAATATAGCATCCAGCTTTTGTTCTTGCATAAAGTGATGAAGCTTTTCGATGCGTGCTGCAAACAATGTCGTCACCTTACTTTCGCCAATATTCTATAGCGAGGATACCATTTCCTTGGCAAAAAAAGAAGCGTTTCACCGAAAAAGGAAGCTTGGTGAGCTTCCTTTTGTAAACAATCAATTTTTCATCCTCGGGTCCAACGCATCCCGCAGACCGTCTCCGATCAGGTTGAAGCCAAGCACGGTCAGCATGATAGACAAGCCCGGGAAGATGACTGTCCATGGAGCCTTCTGAATGTATTGGCGCGAATCGGAGAGCATTTTGCCCCACTCCGGTTCGGGTGCTTGGGCGCCCAAGCCAAGAAAGCCCAAAGCGGCCGCTTCAATAATCGCGCTCGCAATGCCAAGCGTTCCCGTCACGATGATGGGAGCCATGCTGTTTGGCAAGATATGCTGCAGGAGAATACGGCTGTCCTTCATGCCAATCGCGCGAGCCGCCATAACAAATTCTTCTTCCTTGAGACTGAGGACACGCGAGCGAACCAGTCTGCCAAAGGTCGGGATATTCACGATCGCGATTGCCAGCAGGGCATTTTGCAGCGAGGGGCCCAGAATGGCAACGATCGCAATGGCCAGGAGAATGCTGGGGAAAGCGAGCATGATATCAAAAATTCGCGAAATCAGGGTATCTACCCAACGGCCGTAATAACCAGCCAACAGCCCCAGAATCGTTCCGGCCACAACCGAACCGATCACCGCAAACGTCCCGACCCACAAGGAGATGCGTGCACCGTAAATGACGCGGCTCAGAACATCTCGTCCATTGTAGTCCGTTCCTAACAAGTGTTGCTCCGATGGAGGCTGGTTTTTCATTTTCAAATCCCCCACATCGTACGGATAAGGGGCGATAACTGGAGCTGATACAGCGACGATCACAAAAAAGAAAATGATCCCCATCCCCACCAGCGCGAGCTTGTTCTTGCGCAGGGTTCTCCACGCTTCCCGCCAAGGAGAGATGACCTGTTCGTCTGCCTGCTTTACCGGATACGTCTGCACATTTACTTCTGCCATATCTGACGAACCTCCTTAGCGGTATTTGATCCGTGGATCGATGTAGGCGTACAGCAGGTCAACCAGCAAATTGATCAGGAC
>DASQMM010000284.1:0-9664 GCA_035645495.1 Brevibacillus sp.
CAGGGAGCGGCCCGAGGTCTGGATATGGTATTTCAGCTTCTGGCTTCGCTCATTGCCCCCGTAGCGATTCTTCATCACGGTCGCCCAGATCCGTCGCGCTACCCGCCCAATGACCGTATACTCAGGGTCCAGTCCGTTGGAGAAAAAGAAGCTCAGATTAGGCGCAAAATCGTCGATATGCATGCCGCGGCTCAGGTAGTACTCCACATAGGTGAAGCCGTTGGCGAGGGTGAACGCAAGCTGCGTGATCGGATTGGCCCCTGCCTCCGCGATGTGGTAGCCGGAAATGGATACCGAGTAGTAGTTGCGCACCTTGTGATCAATAAAATACTGCTGAATATCGCCCATCATCCGCAGAGCAAACTCCGTGGAGAAGATGCAGGTGTTCTGTCCCTGGTCTTCCTTGAGAATGTCTGCTTGCACCGTACCGCGTACCGTAGAGAGCGTATAGGCTTTGATCTGTTCTTTTTCCTGCTCATCCGGCTGGCGTCCCTCGCGCTGGACGAACGCTTCGATCTGCTGTTCGATCGCGGTATTCATGAACATCGCCAGAATCATCGGCGCTGGTCCATTGATCGTCATGGACACAGACGTGCTCGGCGCACACAGGTCAAAGCCTGCATACAGCTTTTTCATGTCGTCCAGCGTGCAGATGCTGACGCCGCTGGTTCCGATCTTCCCGTATATGTCAGGTCGATAATCCGGGTCTTCACCGTACAGCGTAACGGAGTCAAACGCGGTACTCAAGCGCTTCGCCTCGTCATTTTGCGAGAGGAAGTGAAAACGTCTATTGGTGCGCTCTGGCGTCCCTTCTCCGGCAAATTGCCGTTTGGGGTCCTCGCCCTCCCGCTTGAACGGGAACACGCCCGCTGTATACGGAAACTCGCCTGGCACGTTTTCCTTCAGCGACCACTTGAGGATTTCGCCCCAATCCTCGAAGTCGGGCAACGAAACCTTGGAAATGCGAGTGCCAGAGAGTGATTCGCTAAACAGCTTGGTCACGATCTCCTTGTCGCGGATTTTGGTCACAAACTGGTCTTGGCGGTACGCTTCCTTCAGTTTGGGCCACTTCTCCAGAATGTTCTTGCACTCCGGATGCAGCTTGGATTCAAACAGGGCGATTTGCTTATCCAGCACAACCGCTACTTCCTGTGCCGTCTCGTCACCTGATGCCAAGACGGTTTCTTTCGCGCCGTGCAATTGGAACAGCTTTCTGGCAATCGCAGACTGCTCATCCGTATAGACGCGGTATTGGCGCACCGTATTGGCGATTTCCTGCAAGTAATGGATGCGCTCTACCGGAATTAACGAAGTTTTGTGAATCTTGACAGGGGTCGGGTCCAACTGGTCAACCTTCCACGTCACACCCGTTTTTTCCACGATCTTGCGCATCAGTGCGGCAAACAGGACATTGGTTCCCGGATCGTTGAACTGGCTCGCAATCGTGCCGTATACCGGCATCTTTTCGTCCGGCACATCAAACATCTCGTGGTTGCGGCGGTACTGCTTGCGTACTTCGCGCAGCGCGTCCTCCGAGCCTTTGCGCTCAAACTTGTTGATCGCAATCAGATCGGCAAAGTCCAGCATATCAATTTTTTCCAGTTGGGATGGTGCCCCGAACTCGCTGGTCATGACGTACATGGAGACATCGCACACCTCTGTGACCTGCGCATCTCCCTGTCCGATCCCGCTCGTCTCGACGATGATCAGATCAAATTGGGCCGCACGGGCAACACGAATGGCATCCTTGACGGCAGCTGACAGCTCCGAGCCTGATTTGCGCGTAGCCAGACTGCGCATGTAGACGCGCGGGGTGTTGTTGGCGTTCATGCGGATGCGGTCTCCCAAGAGAGCCCCGCCCGATTTTTGTTTGGAAGGGTCGACAGAGAGAATGGCTACCGTTTTGTCTTCATAGGTACGGATAAAACGGCGGACCAATTCGTCAGTCAGTGAGCTTTTTCCCGCTCCGCCTGTCCCCGTAATGCCCAGCACCGGTACGACCGTCTCCGGCTCCGGTATGGCCTGCAGCACAGAATCCTGCCATTCCGGCTTTTCCACAGCGTACTCCGCTACGGAAATCAGTCTGGCAATCGCCTGATGGTTTTGCTCCCGCAATGCTGTTACTTCCTGCTCGATCTGTTTCACCGTAGGAAAATCAGACTTGCGGATCATATCGTTGATCATGCCCTGCAGACCCAGCTTACGCCCCTCATCCGGGGAATAGAGTCTGCAGACACCGTACTCCTCCAACTCGCGGATTTCACGCGGAACGATGACGCCTCCGCCTCCGCCAAAGACGCGGATATGTTCAGCCCCGCGCTCTTTCAACAAATCAATGATGTATTTGAAATACTCCACATGGCCGCCTTGATAGGAGCTGATCGCAATTCCTTGCACATCCTCCTGTATGGCAGCCGTCACAATATCGTCAACGGAGCGGTTGTGGCCCAAGTGGATTACTTCCACTCCCGATGATTGCAAAATGCGGCGCATGATGTTGATCGAGGCATCGTGACCATCATACAAACTGGCTGCTGTCACGAAGCGTACCTTGTTGCGCGGACGATACACTTCTGTTTCCATCGTTCCACTCTCCCCGATAGGTTATTTTTCGGAGACGCTGATTTCACGAAGCAACAGTGCAATCTGCTTCTCCGTAAATTCCTCTAATGTATAGTGCTTGTGCAAGGCCCAACGGCGGAACACCCACATTTCTGCCAGGACCATGATGTTGTCGGCCATCAGCTTGACATGCTTTTCGTCGATATTGATGGAGCCGTCTGCGATCCCTTTTCGCAAAATCTCCACGAAAATCTGCGCAATCTCTTCTTCGCGGCTCAGCACATAGCGCAGGGTCTCTTTCGGCAGCGACTTGGACTCCTGATAGATCAGCAAGACACGGTCGCTCATCTGATCCATCACGCGAATCAGGCTTTTCAAGGCCAGCTTCATAATGGACAGACCAGTGCCGTTAAAATTGATCGCTTCGCGCAGACGGCCTTCCATCTCTGCGTGAATGGCATCGCAAACCAAGTACAGTACGTCTTCCTTCGATTCAATATATTCGTACAAGGTACCGATGCTAAATCCCGACGCACGGGCAATCTCTCTCGTCGTCGTTTTATGAAAACCCTTATGAATAAAAAGCTCGACGGCTGCTTCGACGATTTGCTCGCGCCGTTTTTCAATGAGCTTTGGATCTTTTACCAGAGACGGAATTGTTCTTCGTTTATCAGACACAAAGGAAACCACCTTTCAAACTGACTGAGCGTTTGGTCAGGCAAAATATGGAAAAGAAAGAGACAAAACGCTACCTTTATCACACTTCGCCACTATTATACGCGAGTTGGACGAAGGAAGCCAAATCTTTCTTTTCCATCTCTATAAAGGGGTGCCCTCTGTCTGCAAGGGAGCTTCCGTCTATTCTTTCAACAAGAAATTGCTGATCACCACGCGCTGGATCTCATTGGTTCCTTCATAGATCTGCGTGATTTTCGCATCGCGCATGAAGCGTTCCACCGGATACTCGCGGGTATAGCCGTAGCCGCCGAATACCTGTACCGCCTCGGTCGTCACTTCCATTGCGATGTCTCCAGCGAATACCTTGGACATCGCGGAAGCTTTTCCGTACGGCAAGCCCTGATCCTCCAGCCAAGCAGCCTGATAGGTAAGCAAACGTGCTGCTTCGATCTTGGTCGCCATATCTGCCAGCTTAAACTGAATCGCTTGCAGGGCCGCGATCGGTTTGCCGAACTGGTTGCGCTCTTTGGCATAAGCCAATGCATGCTCGAAAGCTCCCTGCGCAATTCCGAGCGCTTGGGCTGCGATACCGTTGCGGCCACCGTCGAGGGTCATCATGGCGATTTTGAAGCCTTCCCCTTCTTCGCCCAACCTGTTGTCTACCGGTACACGGACATCTTCGAAATTGACAGCCAACGTAAGCGAGGAGCGAATACCCAGTTTCTTTTCCTTTTTGCCTATCGTAAAGCCGTCCATGCCTTTTTCTACGATAAACGCGGTGATGCCCTTATGCTTCTTCTCTGGATCGGTAACAGCAAAGACGATGTAGATTTCCGCCTCTCCTGCATTCGTGATGAATATTTTGCTGCCGTTGAGGATGTAGTGATCCCCGTCACGCACCGCTGTCGTCCGCATTCCAGCCGAGTCAGAACCGGAGCCCGGCTCGGTCAGACAGTACGCGCCCATTTTCTTGCCTTCTGCCATGGGGCGCAGGAATTTCTGCTTCTGCTCCACGGTACCGAACTTGTAGAGCGGCCAGCCTGCCAGAGACACATGTGCCGACAGTGTCACGCCGATGGATGCATCCACGCGGGAGAGCTCTTCGACTGCAATGACATAACTAAGGTAGTCAGCTCCGGCACCGCCGTACTCTTCGGGCCAGGGAATCCCTGTCAGACCAAGCTCCGCCATCTGTTCAAAGATGGAGCGGTCAAAGCGCTCTTCCTCATCCCGCTCTGCCGCGGTCGGCGCTACCTGGTTCTCAGCGAAATCACGAATCATTTTGCGCAGCATCTCTTGTTCTTCAGTCAAATGAAAATTCATCTCTATCACTCCCCCATTTGGCGTGTCTATTGGCCCGATCGACGTCAGAATTTCTGCAACGGGTCAGGGCGTATTATTCAGCAAGCAATTGCTTGGTGATGACGAGGTGCTGAATTTCGTTGGTTCCTTCGTAAATCTGCGTGATCTTAGCGTCGCGGAAAAGGCGCTCCACCGGATACTCCCGGGTATAGCCGTATCCGCCAAAAATCTGCACCGCTTCCGTCGCCAGCTTCATCGCGGCATCGGAGGCAAACAGCTTCGCCATCGATGCCTCTTTGGTGCAGGGAAGGCCCTGGCTGCACAGCCATGCTGCACGATACACCAAGAGTCTCGCCGCCTCGGCTTTGGTCGCCATATCCGCCAGCTTGAAGCCGACTGCCTGAATCTTGCCAATCGGTTGGCCGAATTGCTTGCGCTCGCGGGCGTATTCCGTAGCGTACTGGAGGGCAGCCTCGGCGATCCCTAGAGCCTGTGCGGCAATACCGATGCGTCCTTTGTCCAGATTGGCCATCGCAATCGTAAAGCCTTCTCCTTCTTGCCCCAGTAGATTAGCAGCTGGGACGATGGCATTTTCAAAGATCAATTCCGTCGTATTGGAGCCATGGAGCCCCATTTTCTTTTCTTTTTTGCCAACGACCAATCCGGGTGTATCCTTCTCGACGATAAAGGCAGAGATCCCTTTCGCCCCTTTTCCTGGATCGGTAACTGCAAACGCGATATACGTGTCTGCTTCTCCGCCGTTTGTAATAAACACCTTGTTGCCATTGAGGACATAGGCATCGTCTTTACGTACCGCTGTAGTACGGATACTGCTTGCATCCGAGCCCGCTTGCGGCTCTGTCAGAGCAAACGCGCCCAGGAATTCGCCTGTTGCCAGCTTGGCCACGTAGGCCTGCTTCTGCTCCTCTGTTCCGAAGTAGAGGATCGGGTTGGTTCCTACCGAGGTATGCACGGATAGGATGACCCCCAGCGTGGCGCTCACCTTGGAGATCTCGTTGATCGCCAGAATATAGGAGACGAAATCAGCTCCGACACCGCCCCACTCTTCAGGTACGGGGATTCCCATCAGCCCCATTTCTCCCATCTTCTTCACGATGTGGCGCGGGAACTGCTCGGTCTCTTCCATCACCGGAATAAAAGGAGCGATTTCCTTCTCGGCAAAGTCGCGAACCATGCGACGCATCATGTGCTGCTCTTCGTTGAAATGAAAATCCATCGTAGTCCTACCTTTCTGCCATCATCTCGTCAGTTGTACTCGTAGAAACCCCGACCGGATTTTTTGCCCAGCCATCCTGCTTTGACGTATTTGCGCAGGAGCGGACACGGACGATACTTGGAATCACCGAAGCCCTCGTACAGCACTTCCATGATGGCCAGGCAGGTATCAAGTCCGATAAAATCAGCCAGTTTGATTGGTCCCATCGGGTGATTCATCCCCAGCTTCATCACTTCGTCGATGGCCTCCGGAGTGGCTACGCCTTCGTATACACAGTAAATGGCTTCGTTGATCATCGGCATGAGAACCCGATTGGAGACAAAACCAGGGAAATCATTGACACTGACCGGAACCTTTTCCATCTGCTTGGACAAGTCCTCGGTCAACTGGTATACCTCGTCACTGGTTTGCAGTCCACGGATGATTTCGACCAGCTTCATCACAGGAACGGGGTTCATAAAGTGCATCCCGATTACTTTTTCAGGACGTTTGGTGACCGCCGCGATCTCGGTGATCGGCAGAGAGGAGGTGTTGCTCGCCAGCACGGTATGCGGCGGGCAGATCTCGTCCAGACGGACAAAAATCTCCGACTTGATTTTCATATTCTCAGTCGCCGCTTCGACGACGAAATCCGCATCTTTGGCATCTGCCAGATCTGTCGATGGCACGAGGCGGGCCAATATGGCTTCCTTATCTGCTTCTGTCATGCGTCCCTTTTCCACATTGCGCGAGAGGTTCTTCGCAATCGTAGCCAAGCCGCGATCCACAAATTCCTGGCGAATATCGTTGAGGTAAACGCGAAGTCCAGCCTGCGCCGCTACTTGCGCAATCCCGCTGCCCATCTGTCCGGCCCCGATGACCATCATGGTTTGTACATTCATGGTAAAAAGCCTCCTAGTCGACTTTGATCAATACGGCGTCACCTTGTGCTGCTCCACTGCAAATGGCTGCGATGCCCAAACCGCCGCCTCGTCTTTTCAATTCGTAGGCCAGATGTATAATAATCCGCGCTCCACTCGCACCGATCGGATGACCGAGCGCGATCGCTCCGCCATTTACATTGACCTTTTCTTCGTCCCAGCCCACGATATTGCCGCTGGTCAGCGTGACCGCTGCAAACGCTTCGTTTACTTCAAAGAGGTCGATCTCATCCAGTGCGACCCCTGTCTTTTTCAACAGCTTGAGTATTGCCTGGCCTGGCGTCGTCGCGATATACGGCGCCTGCGCTCCAACCTGCGCGTGACCGAGGATGGTCGCCAGCGGTTGGATGCCCAACTCCGTCGCTTTGGCGTCGGACATCAAGACCATTGCTGCCGCGCCATCGTTGATGCCCGGGGCATTCCCTGCGGTAATGGTACCGTCCTTTTTGTAGACTGGAGGCAGCTTGGCAAGTCCCTCCAACGTCGTATCGGGACGCGGCCCTTCGTCTTGCGTGACCAGGATCGGGTCTCCCTTGCGCTGCGGGATGCTGACAGGCGTGATCTCTTCTGCAAAAAGTCCGTTCTGGATCGCCTTTGCTGCTCGCTCCTGACTGCGCAAGGCCCAGCGATCCTGCGCCTCGCGTGTAATGCCGTACTCTTCCGCCACATTGCTGCCGTGAACGGCCATCGGCACCTGATCGAACGGGCAGGTCAAGCCGTCGTACATCATCAGGTCACGCACGGTGGCATCTCCCATTCTCATGCCGTAGCGGGCGTCAGGCAGCGCATACGGGGCATTGCTCATGCTCTCCATGCCGCCTGCTACGATGATCTCGCCGTCTCCCGCGCGGATAATCTGGTCTCCCATGGTGACAGCCCGCATCCCGGAAGCGCACACCTTGTTGATCGTCTCGCTTGCGACATCCCAGGGCAGTCCTGCTTTACGCGCTGCTTGGCGAGAAGGCACCTGTCCTGCTCCGGCCTGTACGACCATTCCCATAATGACCTCGTCTACCTGGTCCCCCGCTACACCTGAGCGTTCCAGTGCCGCCTTGATCGACACAGCTCCCAGGTCAACAGCAGACAACGCTTTCAACGAACCTCCGAACTTGCCAAACGGGGTACGTGCTGCTCCAGCAATCACGGTTTTGTTCATGGTTCTGACCCTCCCTATACAGAATTTATCCGTCTCTATCGTTCATTGAAAGGCAATACATTCCATATGATTGAGCGGTCGCTCACTTTGTGTCTCTTTTCATTTTGCCCCCTGTTGTGGCATTAGTCAATGCATTTAGAAAAGAAAAAGTTGTGCCACAACAGCAGCACAACTTTTCTAGAAATACATGAGAAGGATCAGATCGCGTCTGCCAAAATCTCGGCGACATCGCGTGTCTTGACTTGCACTTCCTGCTCTTTCATTTTCACGCCATCGTTCATCATCGTCAGGCAATACGGGCAGGCGCTGGCAATCGCCGTCGGATTCACTTCCAATGCTTGCTCGGTACGCGCGACGTTGACACGAGTGCCCTCGTGCTCTTCCATCCACATTAGGCCGCCACCAGCACCGCAGCACATGCTGTCGCAGCCGCTGCGCTTCATCTCGACAACCTCTACCCCTGGAATGGCTTCCAGAATAACGCGTGGCTTGTCGTAGATTTCATTGTAGCGTCCCAAGTAACAGGAGTCGTGATAGGTGATGCGTTCTTTTACCTCTTTGGTCGGCTTCAGGCGCCCTTCCTTGACCCACTGGGCCAACAGCTCGGAGTGATGGTACACTTCCGCCTGCAGGCCAAACTCCGGATATTCGTTTTTGAAGGTATTGTAAGCGTGCGGATCGCAGGTGACGATCTTCTTCACCTCGTAGGCTTCAAACAGCGCGATATTTTCTTGCGCCAGCTGCTGGAACAAGAACTCATTCCCGATGCGGCGGGCGGTATCCCCGGAGTTTTTCTCCTCGGTGCCCAAGATGGCAAATTTGACACCCGCTTCATGCATCAGCTTGACGAATGCTTGGGAGATTTTTTGGCTGCGCAGATCAAAAGAGCCCATCGCTCCGACCCAGAACAGATACTCGAACTCCTCAGCCTGTTTCACGGTCGGCACTTCGTACTCTCCGTTCAAGCCTTCAATCCATTTCAGGCGGTCTTTGCGGTTGATTCCCCACGGGTTGCCTTGGCGCTCGATGTTGTTGAGCGCGCGCTGTGCCTCTGCCGGCATGCTTCCTTCCGTCATGACCAGATAGCGGCGCATATCGATAATCTTGTCTACGTGCTCATTCATGACCGGGCATTGGTCTTCACAGTTGCGGCAGGTCGTACAAGCCCACAGCTCCTGCTCTGTGATGACATCTCCGATCAGGTTCTTGTCGTAAAAGTCAGCCGTTGCCCCTTCTGCGGCAGCCGCCACTTGAGAGGACTGCACGGCAATCTGGTTGGCTGTCGTTTGGGAAAAAGCAAAGCTCGGCATCCACGGCGTGCGGGATGTGACGGCTGCTCCCTTTTCGGTCAGGTGATCGCGCATTTTGGTGATCAGATCCATCGGGGAGAGCATTTTTCCTGTTCCGGAAGCCGGACACATATTCGTGCAGCGACCGCACTCCACACAGGCGTACAGGTCGATTAATTGCGTTTGGGTAAAGTCTTCAATCTTGCCCACGCCAAATACTTCCTGGGTCTCGTCTTCAAAGTTGATACTGGACAGCTTTCCAGGCGGGTCCAGCTTCTTGAACCAGACGTTGACCGGAGCGAACAGCAAATGCGCATGCTTGGATTGCGGCACGTAGACGGCAAAGCCAAGCAGAATGATCAGATGCAGCCACCAGAAAATGTAGAACAGGGCTGCCGATGCGGTTCCGCCAACACTGACACCGATTGCTGCAAAAAGGCCGGCAAGCAGGGAAGAAATCGGTGCGAAGCCAGATGCCTCATGACCCAGCCAGAGCTGCTCGAAGGCAAGCGACAGCAGC
>DASQMM010000285.1:0-3503 GCA_035645495.1 Brevibacillus sp.
CCTTGTACAACTCATCCCTGCTGTAGGCTGCCAACTCGAAATTATTCGTCATAACAATCGCTTCTGTCGGACAAACCTCCGTGCACAAATCGCACAAAATACAAATCTCAAAATTGATATCGTAGGTGTCGATAATCTTCCCTTTCTTCTCCGGGTCCGGATGAGGCTTCCCTGTCAACTGGATGCACTCTGTCGGACATACACGTGCGCATTGATTGCAGACAATGCATTTTTCCGGAGAAAAGTGCTGGATGCCACGAAAGCGCGGCGGCATAGGGAAGGGTACATCGGGATAGAAATGGGTTACTTTTTTCTCAGTCAGCTTTTTAAAGGTATACCCCAGGCCTTTGGCCAATCCTAGCATGTATGTCACCCCTCAGGATTTGAGAACTTGGCTGTGCCCCATCAAGCAGAGCGTTGCCTGCATATGGTACGACGACGTCAGTTGTCTCTTTACCTCTTAGAACATCCCTTGCTGGTACGAGACAATCACAGCTGTAAGCAAGATATTCACCAGCGCCACTGGCAACAGCACTTTCCAAGCAAATGACATCAGTGTATCGGCACGCATCCGCGGCATCGTGGCACGCAACCAAAATTGGAGAAAGACATAAGCCGAAAATTTCAGGACAAACCAGACAATCCCCGGAATGAAGTCCAATGCAGGAATGATTGGCAGCCAGCCGCCCAAAAAGAGGACCGTAATCAACGTTGCCATCCCGAACATATAGACGTATTCCGCCAGCATGAACATCGCGAAACGGAAGCCGGAGTATTCCACGTGATAACCGGAGACCAGCTCAGACTCTGCTTCCGGCAGGTCGAATGGCGTCCGGTTCAGTTCAGCCTGTGCTGCGATAATAAAGACGGCAAACCCGAGAAACTGCGGAATGATATTCCACATATCCCTCTGCGCCTCTACGATCTCTCGCAGATTCATACTGCCTGTCAGCAATACGACCCCGACAACAGACATGACCAGCGGGACTTCATAGCTGATCATCTGGGCTGCCGAACGCAAGCCCCCAATCAGCGAGTATTTGTTATTGGAGGCCCAGCCTGCGGTAATCACTCCGAGAACGGTAATACCGGATAGTGCAATATAGTAGAGAAGGCCGATTCCCAGATCCGCAAATTGGATACTCTCCGTAAAAGGCATGACGGCCAGCACACCGAATGCAGGCGCGTACGCCAGAATGGGAGCCAGGGTAAACAAAGCTCTGTCTGCATTCTTGGGACGCGTATCTTCTTTTATAAGGAGCTTGGTTACGTCCGCTACAGTCTGCAATAGGCCAAGTGGGCCGACTCGGTTGGGACCGATCCGCAGCTGCATCCAGCCGATTACTTTCCGCTCAAAATAGATGGCATAGGTGACGAAGCCGAGCAAAACAGCGAGCAAGACAACTGCCGCCAGAATGAACCAAAGCGTATTCCCCAATGAGGGAGCCTGCTGCAAAAGTTCGCTCATTAACAGTCAACCTCCCCGAGTACGATGTCGATACTGCCCAGGATGGCAATCATGTTAGAGATGCTTTGTCCCTCCAACAGTTTGGGCAGAATCTGCAGGTTGGTAAAGGATGGACGACGGAACTTCAATCTCCACGGCTTATCCTTGCCCTGGCTGGCAATGTAGCAGCCGATCTCTCCACGGGGGGATTCAATTCGCACGTAGGTCTCACCAGCAGGCGGACGGATGACGCGCGGTACTTTTCCGATGACTTCCCCTTCGCTAGGGAATTGCTCCAATGCCTGCTCCAGGATGCGCAAAGACTGGACGATCTCTTCCATTCGCAAATGATAGCGTGTCGTGCAATCTCCATCGGTCCCGGTCGGTACGTCAAAATCAAAACGGTCATAGATGCAATATGGCTCGTCTTTGCGCAAATCCCATTTGACTCCGGTAGAGCGCAGCATAACACCGGACAGTGAGTAGTCCAAGGCAGTTTTTTGATCAAATTTGCCGATTCCCTCAATTCGGCTGAGGAAAATTTCATTCCCGGTGACGAGTTGATGGTAGCTGGGAAGCTCTTTCTTCATGTACGCGACGAAATCCTTGACCTTTTCGATCCAACCATCGGGGGCATCCCATTTTACACCGCCGATACGCATGTAGTTGAACGTCATGCGGGCTCCGCACAGTTCATTGAACAAATCGAGGATTTTCTCCCGATCACGGAAGGCGTACAGGAATGGCCCCATTGCCCCCAAGTCGAGCAGAAACGTGCCCCACCAGACCAGGTGACTGGCGACGCGGTTCAATTCCATGGCAATGAGGCGAAGATACTGGGCACGCTCGGGAATCTCCAATCCCATCATGGTTTCCACAGCATGGCACAATACATAATTGTTCGTCATCGCCGAGACGTAGTCCATCCGGTCTGTATACGGGATGATTTGCGTGTAGGTGAGATTCTCCGCCAGTTTTTCTGTACCCCTGTGGAGGTAGCCCATGACAGGGATGGCTTCCTTGATCGTCTCCCCGTCAATTTTGACAACCAAACGAAAAACGCCGTGCGTACTGGGATGCTGAGGGCCGACGTTCAAGAGCATCTCTTCGGTTCGAATACCGGTTTCAGAAGAGGTCTCTGCATGTGTGGTGAGGATGTTCTGATTCATCTGCTACACCTCCTCGTCGTATTGCACGTAATCCTTGCGAAGCGGATGTCCTACCCAGTCGTCAGGCAGCAAAATCCGACGCAAATCGCTATGTCCCGGGAAATAAATCCCCAAGAGATCGTATGTTTCCCGTTCGTTCCAGTTGGCACCGCTCCAAATATCCATGACGGATGCGACGCTTGACTGTTCTCGTCCGGTTTTGACTTTTACTGCCAAACTTTGACGATTTTGATAAGAATAAAAGTGATAATAGACCTCAAGGCGATCTTCGTAATCGACGCCGTGCAAATCGGAAAGATAATCGAAGGCTAACTGCTCATCTTCCTTCAAGAAAACGGCTACGTCATGCCAGCGTTCATTTTGGATCACCAAGGTAGGCACTTCTTTCGCCAATTCATTAATATAAGAAGCTTCAATCACTTCTGCCCCAAATGCCTCTGTGATGCGTGTTACGTATTTATCCAGATAAGGCTGGTTCTTAGACGGTTCTTTTGGCTGACTCTCATCAGCTTCTGCCGCACTTGCACCTCCAGCTTGGGCAGCCTTTGCTTTCGCTGCTGCCGCTGCTGCGGCTTTTGCCTTGGCTGCGGCCGCTGCTTTCGCCTTCGCGTCAGCGTCGTCTCCGCTATCTCCACTCTGAGCGGCAGCTTCGCGTGCTGCTTTTGCTTTTGCTGCAGCCGCAGCTGCTGCCTTCGCTTTGGCTGCCGCAGCTGCTTTCGCCTGTGTCTCGGCATCTCCACCTGCAGGACCGGCATCCCCTTGCTCTGCAGCTTCTTTTGCTTCTTTTGCTGCTTTTGCTTTGGCGAGTGCTTCGGCTGCTGCCGCTTTTTTCGCCACCGCCTTTTCTTCCGGCGTCATTTCAGAGAAGGGCTTGCTTGCGGTTGGGG
>DASQMM010000286.1:0-2401 GCA_035645495.1 Brevibacillus sp.
ATCCCAAGATTGGTATGTTCGATCTGACGGAATAGTCAGAGGAGGAAGAAAAGGATGAACTCATTTCAGGCAGAGATCGAAATCACGGCACCTCGGGACTGGGTATGGTGGGCTTGGACGCATAGTGAACGCATCACCAAATGGTTTGCCCCACAGGCGAATCTGGAACCGCGGCTAGGCGGTGCTTTTGAATTGTTTTTCACGCCAGGCAATCACGATCAGATGGGGACCAAGGGGTGCATCATTACACTTTGGGAGCCGCAGGAGCGTCTGGGCTTTACCTGGAAGGGGCCCGATGATTTCGCTTCTGTGATGAATCACGAAGAATCACTCACGTATGTCCTTGTTACGCTCTCGGAAAAAGAAGAAGGCACGCATGTCTTGGTGGAGCATTTTGGATGGGGCGAGACGGAAGAGTGGGAAAAGGCGAAGGCGTGGCATCAGATGGCTTGGACCCAGGTACTCTCTAGCCTGAAAAAAGAGCTGGAATCCGGAAAAGGAGAGCTTTGCTGCGCTCCGTAATGGTTGATAAATAGGAAAGCTCAACAGCATTTCAGAAACGCTCAGAGACAAATATGACTCTGAGCGTTTGTATTTTCGTCCACTATTTTTCATAGCCATTTCTTCATAAATTCTATCGTTCGTGCTACACCTTGCTCCCTATTCATTCTTTCCGACAATGTTTGTGCATTTTGTCTAAGTTTAGAGCTGCCGGTCAGGGCAAGGATTCGATCAGCCAGAAGGTCTGTGGACATCGTTTTCTCATGTAGAGGCTGTGTGGAAACCCCAAGCTCATACATGCGTCTTGCCCAAAATGGCTGGTCTCCGGTAAAAGGGCAGATCGTCATTGGTTTTCCCGCTTTTAGTACCGCCGCTGTTGTCCCGGCTCCCCCGTGATGGATCACACCGGCTGTTCGTGGAAACAACCATGCATGCGGAGCTTCCCTGATACATAAAAGATTATCGTCGGTTGCTTCGCTCTCTCTCATGCCGCTCCAACCGGTTATCATAATGCCTCGCTGTCCTGTTCGCTTCAAAGCATGCTTGACCATGTCCAGTACTTTTTCGGGGTGCTTCAAAGGCATGCTGCTAAAGCTACATGCAATGGGCGAGGAGCCTGCCTGAATAAAAGACTCCAATACACGCGGAGGTTGCCAATCATCCGCTTCCTGGACGAACCAGAACCCTTCCATGCAAACCTTTCCCGCCCAATCCGGATCATGTGGAATAATAGACGGGCTGCAGCCATACAGGACGGGGATGTCCCTGCCATCCACGGATAGATCGTTGGTGAATGCGCTGCGTGAAGGCAAATGTAGCGTCTCATGTCTCCATGTATTGATTAACCCTATAAAAGATAAGACAGCCAGTCGATTCACCAGATAGCTCTTCCGGTTCAACCAACGATTTTTGACAGAGAAGGGCAATATCGGATTGGTAAAAGCTCCTGTCTGCACCATGAGAGGGACCGGGTGTGCCGCAAAGACCGGAATCTTACGTGCTTGCGCGATATCATAGGCACCGAAAGCTTTTGGATGATAAACGAGTGCGCTGGCATCTTTCGAAACTGTCCAGACATCATCGAGCATTTGTCTCATTATCGGGTGGACGAGCCTTTTCATCTGCTTCATCACTTCCAGCGGATTGCCGCTGAGCATTCGCTTGCCTTCTTCCGATTGTGTCAAATTCATAAAGTCAGCCCGTATCGGTTCAAAGTGAAGTCCGTGAGAAGTAACAAACTCTTCAAAATCGCGGGATGTGCATATTGCAACTTCATACCCGCACTTCTTTAGGCCAATCCCCAAAGCGACAAAAGGCTGAACATCTCCGCGCGTCCCGATTGTCAACAATTTGATCCTCATTCGTTCGCTTCCCTTCGATAGACGCCATATTTTAACATGTCCACATATTGATTGATTTCGATTGCTGTAGCACCTTCTATTTCATCCGCTCCTTCCTGCAGCTTCAACATTTGCCTTGCAACCAAAGCCTCCAATGACAGCAAGACGAACTCAATTGCTTGTTCCGGCGCTATCTCTTTGCGGAAACAGCTTCGGTCGATCTTGGCTGCTAGCAGCGGAATGACGAGCTCGTTCATCTGTTGCTGCTTGCGTGTAAGCTCCTTCCTTACTTCTTCCGGCATAGTCATGAACGCTTTGGCAATGACCCCGTATTTGACAGGATCACTCCTGAAAATCTCCATCTTTATCTTCGATAGCTGCTCTATCGCTTCGAAGAGATCGTTGGGAATTTTATCCAGATGGGAAGTCAAAGCCTGAAAATAATAGTTCATGCATTCATCAATGACAGTAAGATACAGATTTCTTTTGTCCGTAAAATAATGAAAAAGGATTCCCTTCGAGACACCAGCCGACTTGATGATCTGGTTGGTCGAAGCCCC
>DASQMM010000287.1:0-7344 GCA_035645495.1 Brevibacillus sp.
CGAAGCTGACCTTCCCCGAAAAACGCGGCGCACTCCCCGTCTCTACGTCCGTCCCTGGCTCATCCAGCAACTCAAAGACCCGGTGGGCAGCCACGCGCGCCTGCTCAAAATTGGCCAATTGATTCATGATCTGTCTGATCGGCTGAAACAAGCGGGTCAGGTAATCGACGAATGCGTACATGACTCCGAGCGTGAACAAATTGCCCCCCGTCAAGGAAGCCCAGCCCGTGTACCAAATGAAACAGACAAAGCTCAGGTTGCTGAGCAGCATGACCAGGTTGAAGGAGACCGTCGCATTGAGCCGTAGCATTTTATTCTGATAGGCGAATAGATCATCGTTAAGCCCCGCGAACTCACGCATGGCCTCCTTTTCTTTGCGAAACGCCTGAATGATCGGAATGCCCTGGATCGATTCGTTGATCATGCCATTGATGTCGCTGATGAGTGTGCGGATCACAAAGTTAAAACGGGTGGCAAACTTGCGGTACACCGCGATCCAGACAAACATCATCGGCAGGATGAGCAGGCAGACCAGCGCAAGCCGTGTATCCAACAGGAACAACGCCGTAAAGATGCCGACCAGGTAGATAGCGCTGGTAAAAAAAGAAGCCAGGACATTCGCAAACAGCTCACGGATGGCTTCCGTGTCATTGGTGACGCGGGCCACCACCTTTCCCGCCGGCAAGTGGTCAAAATAGGTGACGGGCAGGCGCTGGATATGGGCGAAAACATCGATGCGCAGCTTTCGGATCACCAGGTTGGCCGCTTTTTGCAACGTAAATTTTTGCCCGTAATGCAGCACAGACGCGATCACCAGCAAGCCGCCGTAAAGTGCGGCCAAGACCAGCAAGCCCTTCGTCTCCGGGCGAAAGAAGGCAAACAGCTCCGAGACACTCAGCTTTACAGCCGGATAGACTGCCTGCTCGCTGCCTTTGCTGATCGTCAGCTCGGTATCCGTCGCCGTACGCTCGCCATCAAAGGAAATCGGCTGATCGACAAAATAATAGGAACGCCCCACCTGCAGGATGCGAACTTCTTTTCCGGGCTGGCCGCCCCCCTCCTGTACATGATCCTGACGCGTATACCACCGATCCTGATACAGTACGGCAAAAGGCTGCTCTGCCGTCTCATACCAAGGCAGCTCAATCCCCATGATATGGGTGTCAATCATCTTTTTCGCCAAAAAGGGTCCCGTCAACTCCGCAGCCACCGCGACGGAGAGCATCAGCAGCGCCAACAGGATCGTCTTTTTAAACTGGAGCGCGATATGGAACAATCTTTTGCCTGTACTCATGGCTTCACCTGCCCTTCATTCAACCGCTCTTCTGCCTGCTGCCGTTCATATTGCTCTTTGTACCAGCCGCCCTGCTCCATGAGCTGATCATGCGTTCCTTCCTGCGCGATCCGCCCTTCATCCAGTACCACAATCCAGTCGGCATGCTGGACGGCAAACATCCGATGTGTGGCGATCAGCGTCGTCTTTCCTGCCCGCTCCCGCCGGATGCTTGTGAGCATCTCCGCTTCTGTCTTCCCGTCTACGGCAGACATCGCATCGTCGAGGATCAGGATCTCCGGATCGATCATCAACGCGCGCGCAATCGAGACCCGTTGTTTTTGTCCTCCAGACAAGGCCACTCCCTTTTCCCCCACCAAGGTCTCCAGCCCCTCGGGAAGCCTCTGCACATCCTGGTCAAAAGAGGCGAGCTGCAGGGCATGCAGCAATTCGTCCTGTGTCCCGTCCCGTCGTCCAAAGAGCACATTTTCACGGACCGTTTTCGAAAAAAGAATCTGTTCCTGCGGCACATACCCAATCCATCGTTTGACGTTGTCCAGCGCGATTTTCTCCAGCGGCTGGCCGGAGATGGTAATCCTTCCTTCACCCAGAGGAAACTCCCGCAATAGCTGTCGGAGCAAGGTAGTCTTGCCGCTGCCCGTGCGTCCT
Source organism: Brevibacillus sp. (assembly GCA_035645495.1). GTDB lineage: Bacteria > Bacillota > Bacilli > Brevibacillales > Brevibacillaceae > Brevibacillus. The sequence continues at coordinate 1,943 of DASQMM010000287.1, forward strand.
ACGATCCCCAGTGTCTGTCCGCGCTGCAAGGTGAAGGATACGTCTTTCAACTGTTCGCCACGAGCCGTAGGATAGCGAAAGGTCACACGGTCATAACAGATCGCAGTCGGCACCTCGACAGCAATCGTTTCCTGAGGTTCCTTCACATCTGGTTGATACCCGAGGGTTTCATTGACGCGGTCCAAGGATGCGTTGCCTCGCTGCAAGACGTTGATCAATTCGCCAATCCCGAACATCGGCCAGATCAGCATCCCCAGGTAGACATTGAAGGAAACCAGCTCTCCCAAGGTCAGCTTTTGCTGAAAAACCAGATAACCACCGTACAAGATTCCGATCATATAGCTGATCCCGATCAAAAGCTTCACAGTCGGTTCGATCAAGGAATCGACCCTCGCCACCGCGATATTTTTCTGATAGACGTCATCCGTCATTTCCTGAAAGCGTCGTTGATCAGCTGTTTCCTGCACATAGGACCGAATCACGCGAACACCCGAGACCGATTCCAGGACTTGATCGTTCAGCGCTCCGAAGGCATTCTGTGCAAGAGAGAAACGCGCGTGGATTTTGCGGCCATAGCGATTGATCGCGTAGGCCATGATTGGCAGCGGCAATATAGCCATCAAGGTAAGCTCCCAACTGATGAAGACAAACATCGTCAATAGAATCATCGCCGTATAGCTGATGGTCTCCACGATCGTCATGACTCCGAAGCCTGTGGTCATGGAGACGGCTTTCAAATCATTGGTCGCGCGTGCCATCAAGTCCCCCGTACGATTTCGTTGAAAAAAGGTGGGGGTCATCCTCAGAAAATGTCTCATCAGCATGGCACGCAGCGTACGCTCCGCCAGATAGGCGCCCCCGAACAGCTTGGATACCCAAATGTAGGTGATCACATAAATCGCGAAGGAAAGAACGGCAAAGAAGAGCAATATGCCGATGAGTCTATCCGTTGTCAAGGTACCCAGATACATCTCGTCGATGGACATCCCGATGATTTTTGGCGGCAGTATTTCCATGAGGCTGCCGACCATCAGCAGGAGTATCGCCAAGGTATATCGCTGCCAATTTTCTTTAAAAAACCAACCCATTTTCAGAAAAATCGAAAACATTTTCTCGCTCCTCCCTCGCTCCCAACCTGAAACGCTGCCCCTTCCCGATTTACGAAGCGAAAAAGGCATACCGCTTGTAAGCAATATGCCTGTTCTCATGTTCGATATTGAAAAGCGAAAAGGCCCTTTGAACGCAGCCGTCGCCTGCTGTATCGCGTCTCATTTTATGGAATGATGGGAATACTTTACCATCCGCTATTCTCTCTTGTCAAATGATTTCGCAAATGGTTTCGCAGCTCTTGAAGCGTACAAAAAATGAGGTGCCAGAGCTGCTGCTTTTCACTTCGATTTTGGCCCGATGGCGATTGGCGACACTGTAGCAGACAGCTAATCCCAGGCCCGTTCCTTTTTCTTTTGTCGTGAAAAACGGCGTCCAAATCTTTTCCAGCAGCTCCTCTTCGATGCCTGGTCCTTCGTCAGTCACCTCGAGAATTACCTCCTCATCCTGCTCATAGATCTTGATGGTCAAGCTCTTTCCTGGTGGCATGGCTTCCAGGCCGTTCAATGCGAGATTCAAAAACAACTGGCGAATTTCTTTGCCGTCCAGGTACACTTCCGGACATTTTGCCCAATCGATCTGCACATTTTTTCCGCTTAATACCGCTTCTGCCTGAATCAATGGCAGGAGTGTTGCCAGCGCGTCCTCCAGATGCTGCTTTTTCATTTCATTTGTCTTGTTCTTCGCCAAGGTCAAAAATTCGGTGATGATGACATTGGCCCGATCCAGCTCTGCCAGCATCAGATCGACGAACTGAAGCGCAGAGCTATCCCTGGAATTCTTAGCTAACTGCAAAAAGCCTCGTACCGTTGTCATCGGATTGCGGATCTCGTGAGCAATTCCCGCTGCCATCTCCCCAATCAGGTGCAATCGGTCCAGGCGAGCCATTTCTTTCTCCAGATAGACTCGTTCGGTAATATCCGTGATGACGCTCAAAATGCTTCGTTTGTCTTGAATGTAGATAATTTCTGTAGACAACAAGCCTTCGCGCAGCTCGTTGGATTTGGTCAAATATTGAATCTTTTCATTGCGTATCGCTTCCTCCAGATCGAGGGAGCGCTTGCTCCAACTGCATTCCTTTGCCAGGACCAGCTTATCCTCCGTAGAGTTCTTCACTTCCTCGTATGAATATTGCATGATGTCGATCCAGCTTTGGTTGACGTCGATATAGGCTCCATCCTCACAGGAACGGATCGCGATCATGCACGGGCTGGATTGGAAAATCTTCTGAAATTGCTCCTGCGATGCGACCAATTCCTTGGTGCGTTCCCTAACCAGCACCTCCAGCCGGTCGTATTGATTCTTGCGTTCAATCTCCAATTGCTTTCGCTCGCTAATATCACGAATCGAACACACGTAGATATCCCGCTGCTCGATCGTCGTTTTGCCAATCTGGATTTCGACTGGAAAGCTGCTTTGATCCTTGCGTACCGCTACCGTTTCCACAATTTTGTCCAAGACGTAATCATCCGAGCGAAACGGCAAGGAAAGCAGTTGATTGATCGGCTTGTTCAACAACTCATGGGGCCTGTAGCCAAACATGGACCACACCACAGGATTCAGAGAAAGAATCAGACGGTTTTCATCAAACGTGATAATGGTATCAACGGAAGTGTCTACGATCGTTCGCGACAAAGCCTCGCTTTTGATCAATTCCTGCAACGTCCGCAAATACCGGCTATTGGCTTCCTCCAGGTCCAGAGTGCGGGAATGGAGCATCTCCCTTTGAAATTCGATCTGCTGCTTTTGCAGATAGAGCTGCACGAAGCCTTCCACCTTCATTACCAACGTATCGGGATGAAAGGGCTTGAAGATATAATCAATGGCACCGGATTTGTAGCCTTCCAGGACGTGTTCGGTCGCTTTGCTGATTGCCGTCACGAAAATGATCGGAATATTTCTTGATTTCTCGCGCTGCTTGATAAGCTTGGCTGTTTCGAATCCATTGAGGCCGGGCATCTGAACATCCAAGAGAATTAGAGCAAATTCTTCTTTCAAGACCTGGCGCAAGGCTTCCTCGCCCGACTGTACGGAGACGAGCCGATAACGAGGAGAATCCAGTACAGCCTGTAACGAAAGCAGATTTTCCTTTCGATCATCTACCAGAAGAATATTCACCTTTTTACTCCATCCCCAATTTTCTTGATGTTCAGAGTCCTTCACCCAATTCAGCCCTGTATCATTTGACTTTTCGGTAGAATGTTTCGGTTCCGTCCACTTCTTCATAGCAGCTTGCATGGGTTGTGAATACAACTCCTTCCTTGTTGCCGAGTCCAAGATAACCGTCCGTGCACAGGCTTTCATAAATTAACCGGTGCACGTGATTCTGCAGTGGTTCATTGAAATAAATCATGACATTGCGGCAAATGATGACCTGAAATTCGTTAAAGGAGCCGTCTGTAACCAGATTATGCTGCGCAAAAACCATATTGTCCTTTAAAAAAGGCTCGAACTGGACCACTCCATTTTTGACCGTGTAGTATTCGGAAAAGGCTCGCGTCCCGCCAGCCTGCATGTAGTTTTTGGTGTACAACTGCATTTTTTCAATCGGAAAGCTGCCCATCTTCGCTTTCTTGAGGACATGCTCATTCATATCCGTCCCGTAGAGTCTGCTCTTGTGCAGAAGTCCTTCCTCATGAAGCAGGATGGCCATCGAAAAAACCTCCTGCCCGGTGGAGCAGCCCGCGTGCCAGATGCGGATGAACGGTGCCTTACGCAGATGGGGGACAATGGACCTGCGAAACGTCAAAAAGAAGTGCGGGTCCCGAAACATCTCGGTTACATTGATGGAAAAGTCGGAAAAAAGCTTTTCCATCATCTTGGGGTCATGCAAGACTTTTTCTTGCAGGCCAGAGATCGTTTGCAGCTTTTCGATTCTGATTCGATGCCAGATTCTGCGTCGAATGGAGGAGTAGGTGTAGTTGCGAAAGTCATGGCCGTACTGGTTATAGATTCCCTCAAGCAGAAGGGCGATCTCGATTCGCTCCAGATCATGCCGGGGCTGCTCCTCGCGCTCCCCCGCTTCTTCGTTGTTCTCGTAAATATTTCCTCACTCCTATCCGTACAGCCACACGCGCATCAGCGAGATGAGCTGCTCCATGTTTACCGGTTTGCTAATGTAATCGGAAGCCCCTGCTTCGATACATTTTTCTCTGTCATGCTTCATGGCCTTCGCCGTCAAAGCAATAATCGGCAATTTATGGAATTCCGGATCACTGCGGATTTTTTCAATCGCCTCGTACCCATCCATCTCCGGCATCATAATGTCCATCAGCACGATGTCGACATCCCGATGCTCCTCCAGCATCTGCACTCCCTCCCTGCCATTCTCGGCAAAAATGACCTGCATATGCCGGTCTTCAATGGCGGCTGTCAAGGCAAAGATGTTGCGCATATCATCATCGACGATCAACACTTTCTTCCCTTTCAATCCCTCATCCCAGTCTGTTGTGTCGGGTTGCTCTGCACCTGTGGCCAAGGACACCGCCACTTCCTGCAATGCCAGTACTTCCGGCTGAGCGCTTCCTCCTTGCTCCAGTGGCAGGAAGAGAGTAAAGGTACTTCCTCTCCCTTCCTCACTCTCTACTTGAATGAAGCCTCCCAGGAGGTTCGCAAGCTCTCTGCTGATCGACAGACCCAAGCCCGTCCCGCCGTACTTGCGGCTGGTCGTCCCGTCAGCCTGCTGGAACGCATCGAAGACGATCTGTTGTTTTGCGGACGGAATGCCAATCCCCGTATCTCTCACAGCAAACGCAATTCTTGCTCCAAACTCGAATGGCACCAAGGAAATGTCCAGGCTGACGCTCCCTCTGGTGGTAAACTTGCAAGCATTGGAGAGCAGGTTGGTAATAATTTGCTGGACGCGCTGTTGGTCCGTCTCTATGTTCTCCGGCAAACCAGGGCCCATTGAAATCGTAAAATGCAGTCCCTTTTGTGCGGCAAGCGGCTGGATGTTTTGTTCGATAAAGGAGACGATCTCGCTTATGGGAACTTTGGAGATGAGAATGTCCATCTTGCCTGATTCGATTTTCGAGAGGTCCAGGATGTCGTTGATCAGATGGAGCAAATTATGACCCGATTTATGAATCGTCGCGGCGAACTCCACCTGACGCGGTGTGAGATTGCGCTCCTTGTTGTCGGCGAGGATTTGTGCCAGGATCAACAGGCTGTTCAACGGAGTCCGCAGTTCATGGGACATGTTGGCGAGAAACTCGGATTTATAGCGGGAAGCCAACTCGATTTCGACTGCATTTCTCTCCAGCGCTTCCTTCGCTTTCTCCAGTTCTCTCGCTTTC
>DASQMM010000288.1:0-1851 GCA_035645495.1 Brevibacillus sp.
GCCTCTGTCAATGAAGTTGCTTCCCCTCTGCCATCGAAGGCGCGCAGGACAGCCATGACCGCCTGTCTGCCAAGGTCAAAGCCGCTTCCCTCGTCCCCTAGCAGATAGCCCCAGCCTCCGACGCGATAACGCTGCTCGAAGCGATCAATCGCATACGCGATCGACCCCGTCCCCGCGATCAGAACGATGCCGGGCTCCCCCCATGTCCCTGCATAGAGGGCGGCTGTCGCGTCATTGTCGATGAACAGACGTCCCTGCCATTCCGGCTCAAACGCAGACGCGATCTGGTTCGCTACCAGAGTGCGATCCGCCCCTGCCAAGCCGAGATAGAGTGCGGCCACGTCCTCATTCCCCGCTCCAACTCTACCGAACAACGCCTCTATCAATTCTCGCAGTGTCTGCTCCACTTCCGCCCATGGCCGCGACAGCGGATTGGACGCATCACCTGTCAAGATAGCGGCCACCTGTCCCCTCGTATCCGCGATCGCCGCCCTGGTCTTGGTCCCGCCTCCATCGATTCCAATTACCCAGCGTTTTCGTTCCTTATTTGACTGCACCAGCTGTCAACCCCTCCATAAATTGCCTGGACGCCAGCAAAAAGACCACGATCATCGGCAGAGCGGACAAGGTAAGACCGGCAAACAACAGGCTCCAGTCCGTCTCGTACTCGCCGAACAAGACCATCATCCCGACTGGTATCGTCTTTAGCGCATCCTCCTGAATGAAAATGAGCGGAAAGAAAAAGTCATTCCAGGCACTGATGAAATTAATGATGACCACGGTGCCCAAGGCTGGGCGAATCAACGGCAGCAGCACCCGCCAAAACACCTGGAAGTGATTGCAGCCATCGATTCGCGCCGCCTCCTCCAGTTCGACTGGAAGGGTGCGGAAAAACCCGGTCAGGATAAAGACCGAAATCGGAATGCCACTCGCTGTGTAGATCAGGATCAGCGACCAAAGCGAATTGAGCAGGCCGAGATCTTTCATCAGCAGAAACAACGGCACGATCCCCAGTTTGATCGGGATCATCAAGCCTACAAGAAAGAAGAAGTAGAGCACTCCCGTCCAACGATAGGAAAAACGTGCGACGTAAAAGGCAGCCATCGCCGAAAAGACCGCGATCAGAACCACCGATGTGACACTAACGATGACACTGTTGAGCAGGAAATCGCCAAAAGGCACAACCTCCCACAGCTTCCGGTAGACATCCAGGCTGAAGGACTGGGGCAAGGAGAGCGGATTTGCAAAAATCTCCATGTTCGTCTTGAATGAAGAAGCGACCATCAGCACGATGGGGTAAAGCGCCACCAGGACAAACAGATAGGCAAGCGCGTACTGGATCGCCCGGGTACTCACACTCGTTTTCAGGTCCAATTCCCCCTTTTTTCAGACTGCCGATGATGGTGTTCACCCGGTCAATGCTGTACTTCCCGTTTTCTCATCAAATACAGGGACAAGGCCGACACCGAGGCGACGATCGCGAAAAGTACGACCGCCAGCGCTGAGCCCAATCCAATCGCCACGTCCCCCCCGCCAGCACTGCTGAACGCCAGCCGGTAGAAATAGACCGCCAGGGTATCGGTCGAACGAAACGGCTCTCCCATCGACCCCTGCATGGCATACACCAATTCAAAGGCTTCAAATGCCTGAATAAAGGTAAAAATGGTCATGATCGTGATAGCAGGCATGCAAAGCGGCAAAATGATTTTCACCAGCATGCTGATCCCTTTGGCACCATCCAATCGTGCTGCTTCGATCAGCTCCTCCGGAATCGACTGAAGGCCAGCCAGGAAGATCAGCATGGCAAATCCGATGCCAAACCAGCAATTGACCAGAATAATCGCCAGCAAG
>DASQMM010000289.1:0-2027 GCA_035645495.1 Brevibacillus sp.
AACGCCAAGGGTCTCGTCTGCACATTGGACCATCTGGGCGAGTTTGTCTTCAGTGTAGAAGAGGCGAATGTATCGGCCGATTATTGCATCAAGACGCTGGAGGCGATCCATCAGTCCGGGGTGGACTGCAATCTCTCACTAAAGATGACTTCGCTGGGATTGGACATCAGCCGTGACCTGTGCATGAGCAACATGCGCCGGATCCTGGATGCTGCCAAAAAATGCGGCAATATCTTCGTGCGAATCGACATGGAGGATTATGCGCACAACCAGGTTACGATGGATATTTTGGAGGAGCTTCTGGCTGAATATGACAATGTAGGAACGGTCATTCAGGCTTACTTGTACAAGGCTTCGGACGACATCGAGAAATTGAAGGAGAAAAAGGTCAACTTCCGGCTGGTAAAAGGGGCGTACAAAGAGTCCCCCGAGGTGGCCTATCCGAACAAACCCGATGTAGACGAAAACTACAAAAAAATCATCAAGCAGCATTTGCTGGGCGGCGGGTATGCGGCTGTTGCCACCCATGATGATGCGATCATCGACTTTGTCAAAAAACTGGCGGTCGAGCATCAGATTCCACGGACACAATTTGAATTCCAGATGCTGTACGGAATTCGCACGCAATCTCAGATTGACCTGGCGAATGAGGGCTACAAGATGCGTGTATACGTGCCCTACGGCAATGACTGGTACGGCTATTTCATGCGCCGCTTGGCTGAAAGTCCTGCCAACGTGAAGTTCGTCCTGAAAGGAATGTTCACCAAATAAAAAAAATCTCTTACACCCTCGGAATTGTTTTCCGGGGGTCTTTTGTGTTAACAATATACAGGTGGAATATTCCTTTCCAAGAATCGAAGGTTGAATGTAGTGCTAAAGTTTAGTTATACTATAAAAAATTTAATTTATTAAAAAATTAAGGAGACATCATGAGAGAACTAACCAAGAGAGAAACCCTTACTGTAGGTTTGATGTTATTCGCTCTATTCTTTGGAGCCGGCAATATGATTTTTCCGCCTGCGTTGGGACAGGCTTCTGGTACAAGCTTTTGGATTGCTATCATCGGTTTTATTATTACAGGTGTAGGTCTTCCTTTGATGGGCGTGATCGCAGTCGGTCTTGGCGGGGGGAATCTGCAGACGCTGGCCGGTAGAGTGCATCCGGTGTTTGCCATCATTTTTACTTTTATCGTCTACCTGGCAATTGGACCGTTTTTGGCTATCCCCCGTACGGCGACGGTAACCTACGAGATGGGTGTCCTGCCGTTTTTGTCCGAGAGCGCAAAAGCAAGCTGGGTTCCCTTGCTGCTGACAACCATGATTTATTTTGCGATTACCTTCTGGCTTTCCCTGAATCCGTCCAAGCTGGTTGATCGGATCGGAAAAATCCTCACACCTGCGCTGCTTGTGATCATTGCCTTCATGTTTATCGGATCGCTGGTTAAACCCGTGGGAGAAATCGGGCAGCCGACCGGAGCCTATGTGGAATCCTCGCCGTTTGTGAAAGGATTTCTGGAAGGCTATCTAACGCTGGATGCCCTGGCAGCGATGGTCTTCGGGATTGTCGTTACAGTTGCCGTACAGGCGAGCGGGGTTACAAATCCGCGAAAAGTTACGATCTCTACGATCAAGGCTGCTATCATTGCCGCGATTGGTTTGGGATTGGTCTATCTGTCACTGGGATATATGGGTGCGACGAGCGTCGGGCTTGGTCAATCTGAAAATGGCGGGCAAATTCTGACTGGCGTCGTACATCATTTGTTCGGCGGTGGTGGAACGGTCGTCCTGGGCTTGGCTGTCATGCTGGCGTGCCTGACGACATCAGTCGGATTGGTGACAGCATGCGGACGCTTTTTCTCCAGCCAAATTCCAGGCATCTCCTACCGTGCCATGATCCTGATTCTTAGCGTGTTCAGTGCGGCGATAGCCAACGTGGGCCTAACCCAATTGATCGCCTATTCCGTACCAGTTCTCATGGCCATATATCCGATTGCGATTATCCTGATGCTGGTCTCCTTTTTTGACAAG
>DASQMM010000290.1:0-52359 GCA_035645495.1 Brevibacillus sp.
GGTGCCACAAGCGAAGGTATCGCCGACCCTGCGTCGGTTACATCCAGGACCGGGCAAGGCTTAGGATTGCGCTGACAGAATAATAAAAAGTCAAATGCATGCGATCGCGGCAAAATGGCCAGATTCGCTTGCGTATATCCGTTCGCCATGCCAGCTGTCGGCTTTTGCCAACGTCCTTCTCTAATCCATTGACGAGCTTCCTGCGGAGTCATAGCAGCAATGGAACTCATGCACGATTCCTCCTTTACCCTAATAAAGTACCGCGGTATATGATGATATCATACCTGCGGCAGGATTGGATCATTCGTTTACGACATCAGTTTCGGCAATTCATTGATCAACGTATAGATACCCATGATTGCCATGGAGACAACGACGACCCCGCCAAAAATAGTCATCCAGATTGGATGCTTGTAGTCGCCAACGATTTTTTTCTGATAGGCGGCAATTAACATGATACCCAGAGTGATCGGCAGAATCAATCCGTTCAAGGCTCCTACCAGCACGAGAATCTTAACCGGACGGCCGACGAGTAGAAACACCAGTGTCGACAATGCGATAAAGCCGATAATAATCCATTTATGAGACCTCTCCAGTGCCGGATGAAAGGTGCGGATAAACGAGACAGATGTATAGGCACAGCCAATGACAGAGGTAATGGCAGCTGCCCAAATGACAATTCCAAAGATCTTGTAGCCGATGTCACCCGCTGCGAGCTGGAATACAGATGCTGGCGGATTGGCTGGATCCAATTGCAGACCTTGCGAAACAACCCCAAGTACAGCCAGGAATAATACGACGCGCATGATGGAAACAACCACGATTCCAGACGTTGAGCTTCTCGTCACTTCGGGCAAAGCGGTTACACCTTTCACTCCTGCATCCAACAGACGGTGGCCGCCCGCAAATGTAATATAGCCGCCAACGGTTCCGCCGACCAGGGTGACGATCGCCAAGACGTCAATCGTATCGGGAACAAAGGTTTTGAGTACAGCTTCTCCAACTAGCGGGGAGGAAACAATGGCCACATAGATGGTAAGACCAATCATGATGAAGCCCATAATTTGGGCAAAGCGGTCCATGAGCTTTCCTGCTTCGCGTACAAGAAAAATACCAATAGCAATAATTGCGCTTACTAGTGCGCCCGTCTCAGCGGGGATTCCGAACAACACATTCAAGCCCAGGCCTGCACCAGCCACGTTCCCGATATTAAAGGCCAGACCGCCCATGACAATCAGCAATGCCACCAGATAGCCCATCCCGGGCAGTACCATGTTCGCAATATCCTGGGCCCTTTTTTCAGATACTGCAATGATGCGCCACACGTTCATCTGCGCTCCGATATCCAGGATAATAGACATCAGGATCACGAATCCAAAGCTTGCAAGCAGCGTCTGTGTAAATACGGTTGTTTGTGTCAGAAAACCGGGTCCAATCGCTGATGTTGCCATCAGGAAGGCTGCCCCCAAAAGCAGACTCAATTTGGATTGTTTCATAGAATGGATTCACTCCGTTTTTCTAGTAGTCTGTTTTTTTTTCTTCTCTTAAAGCGACATCGCCTTGACTTCTACCCCGGTTTTTTCCAGAGTCTCACGGATTCCGCGTGCAAATGACAATGCGTGCGCACCGTCTCCATGAATACAGACAGTCTCCGCTTTAATCGCGAAGTCACTTCCTTGTCTGGTAAGCACTTTTCCTTCTTTGATCATGCGGATGACTTGCTGAACTGCTTGTTCATCATTTGTGATCAGTGCACCCTCCTGGCTGCGCGGGGTGAGAGTCCCGTCCTGTTGATAGGTGCGATCTGCAAAGACTTCACTTTTTGCCCGAAGCCCGATTTTTTCTGCCTCTGTTACCAAATGACTTCCGGCAAGCCCTACCAGATACAGCTCTGGATTGATTCGGTACACCGCTTCCGCGATTGCCCGAGCCAGATCAGGGTTGGCGGCTGCCATGTTGTAAAAGGCTCCATGCGGTTTCACATGTTGCATCACTCCTCCCTCGGATTGAACGAAGCCCTGCAGCGCCCCCACCTGATACACGACCAGATTGTAGGCCTCCTCGGCGGAAATGGACATGTTCCTTCTTCCAAAGCCTTGCAGGTCCGGCAGGCCAGGATGAGCTCCGATTTTGACATCGTGTTTCAAAGCCAACTGCACGGTTTTGCGCATGGTAGCCGGATCCCCAGCGTGGAAGCCACAAGCAATATTGGCAGAGGTGATGTACGACAAGATGGCCTCATCATTTCCAATCCGGTAGGCACCGAAGCTCTCTCCTATATCGCAATTCAAATCGATGTGATACATCTTGATCCCTCCTAGGTGTTTTTCACCATAATCCCTGTCTTTAATTGACGGATTTGATTTTCTCTATCCAGCAAAAGCCACTCCGCTTCCTCCCGGCTGATTTCCGTAAAACGGATGGTATCCCCTGGCTTCGTCTGGGCGATTAACGGCAAATCAATCGTGGCAATCTGGGCAATCTTGGGGTACCCACCAGTCGTTTGCCTGTCAGCCAGCAGCACGATGGGCTTTCCCTCAGCCGGAACCTGAATACTCCCAAAAGCAACGGCCTCTGAGATCAACTCCATCGGCTCGGTCAGTTCCAGCATCGGTCCTTCCAGCCGATAACCCATGCGATCGGATTGCGGTGTGACTTTGTAGGGCTCTGAATAGAACGCGATTTGGCTTTCCTGTGTAAACCAATCGTATTGATTGCCGCGTATCGCTCGAATCACGGGCGCCGACGTATAATTCGGCACCATTTCCTGAGCCACTCCCCACTCAGCAGCCGTGAAGGCAGCCTGAGCTGATTGACCACTTAGTCGCTTCATCATTTCTTTTCCGAGCGGCGTGCGCGCCCCGGCGCTCAGTTCGTCTCCGGATTTGAGAGCACGTCCCTGATACCCTCCGATCCCAGCCCGCAAATAAGTGGAACGGCTGTTCATGACGAGTGGAACATCCCAGCCCCCTGCTATGGCGAGATAGGCTCTGATGCCTGTTCGGCATGGGCCAAAGTCCAGAACGGATCCTTTTTTCAGGAAAATAGGCTTCCACATTGGCACCGGGGTCCCTTCCACGGATGGGGACAAGTCACCGCCGCATATCGAAATGAGCGTATCTTCCAGAAATTCCAGGGCTGGGCCTTTCAGGGTCATTTCTAACGTCGCTTCTGCCTCTTCATTGCCAACCAGCAGATTGGCGATCCGATGCGCCAGCGGATCCATGACACCGCTTACGATTACTCCATGCTTTTGAAATCCATATCGCCCTGCATCCTGAACCGAGGTCAACAATCCAGGTCGAATCACACGTACGGTCACGATGATCCCTCCTCAAACGCCCGGTATTCCTCCATGGAGATCGGGTAAAAACGAACCCGGTCTCCCGCCTGCAGCAGGCTAGGCGTACCATCCTCCGGCCGGAACAGCCTCAAGGGAGTCCTGCCGATAATTTGCCAGCCACCTGGTGTTTCCATGGGATAGATACCGGTCTGCTTTCCCGCAATCCCGACAGAACCTGCCGGAATCGAGAGGCGAGGAGATTTCCGGCGCGGAGCCGCGATACGCTCTGACATCCCGCCAATATAAGGAAACCCAGGAGCAAAACCGATCATATAGACCAGATAATCTCCCCCTGCATGGATATTGATCACTTCCTGTTCCGTAATTTGATTCAACGCGGCTACATCAGACAGATCAGGACCCAGCTCTCCCCCGTAACAAACCGGAATTTCTACAGTCCGTTCCTCACCTGCGCTTACAACGGTTGCTTGTTTTAGCTGTTCCCGAATCAAATTGCACATTACCTGATAGAGAGAATCCGACTCTTCTGCCCGCTCTCTCGCTGCATGCTTTTGGTACCAGTCGTATAATGCCTGCGGGTTGTAAAAGATCGTAATCGTCGTGTAGGCAGGAATGTATTCCACCATTCCCGGAATGGGATGCCTGTCCAGTATCAAGGCAACACGCCTTACCTGTTGATACGCCTCCAGACTCATGGTCGTACCGAACTGAACCACGACGGCCTGATCACCCAATGGCTGAAAAGTTGCTTCCATCAGGCCTTCTCTCCTTTCCCTGCTGATTGCCAGCCCAGCCTTTCCGATATTTCATGGGCTGCGGTTACTGTTTTTTCAATATAAAATGGCAAATTTTCTTCTCCGTACCGATTTTCTGGTCCCACAATACTTAGACCAGCAACGATGCTGCCCGAATGGTTAAAAATGGGTGCGCCTACTGCCGAGGTGTAATTGTAAAGCTCCGAATGGCTGACCGTATACCCGGCTTCACGCGTCTGCGCGATGACTTCTCGCAGCTTTTGTAGATCTGTAATGGTATTGTTAGCAATTTGCTCCAATTTTACGTTTTTGAAATACGTCTCCCGCTCGATTTCTGGCATAAAGGCCAATAAAACGCGGGGACACGCCCCGCCGTACAGAGGAGCACGACGACCAATCGCCGTAAACACACGAACCGGTTCGGTGGTATCTACTTTCTCCACGTAGATTGCCTCGTTGCCGTCTCTCACAATCAGGTTTACCGCTTCCCCGATCTCCTGTCGAAGCCGATGCATGATCGGCAGCGCAATTTTGCGAATATCCAATCGTTCGGCAACAGCATGTCCAAACTGTAAAAAAACAAATCCCAATTCATACGTATGATCTGCTGTCCGACGTACAAAACCTGTCTCTTCCAAGGAGCACAGCATCCGATGTACCGAGGTCTTCGGTTGACCGGTTAATTTGACAACCTGCGGCAAAGTAAGAGAGGGATGAGACAGAAAGAGCTGCAACAATTCCGCCGCTTTTAACACCGTGCTGTTTTTCTCAGACATATGCCCTACCCTTTCGTTCCGAATTTCGGAACAACCGTTCCGTTAATTGATACTTGTGATCCATTATAAATCGAATGTAAATTACATGACAATATGTAATTTTCATTCTATTTCTCATTACTTTTGACTCGAATCTTCTTACCTGCGCCTCTATCGCAAATCCTGAGAAGTTTCTCCGATAACAACGACTGCCACCCGGATTGGATTCCAGGTGGCAGTCATTTTTTTTAATCGGCGCTTCTTTCCTCAGCGATCTGCTTTCCTTTTCTTCGGAATGCGTAAACCACCAATAACAGCAAGGGCAGAACCAATCCGTAAGTCGAGACGTACGACAGCCAGGGTTCCTTATTATACTCAACGAAATGCAAGATATTAGGATGTACCACCATGGAAAGCGCAACCATGACACCCCCCATCGGGAGTATTAGAAAGCGATAATCCTTTACACGTAACGTTTGTGCCAGACCTGTGACGGAGGCATAGAAATACAAGGAAAGTTTGAAATAGATCGAGATAAACCACATTCCGGCCATGACAATCTCAATTCGCTGGAAAAAACTGCCCACGTTTATTTTTTTGGCAAGGGCATAGCTCGGATATGTCTGCATTTGGGTCGTTTCGACTCCGAGTACGAGTATACTCAAAGCGATCAAAATGATTAACATGACCCCGGCGATGATGGTTCCCGAAAAAAAGTTTTTTTTCGCTACTTTTGGCCGGTTTACGGAGGCGGGAAAAACCATTAACAGCACAACGGTAGAGAGAGAAAAGACGCTTATGAAATAGATGGCTGCCCTGATCAAATCCTTGAAGTCGGCCTCCAAGACCGGTTGTATGTGCTCAACCTTTATTTGAGGAGATACAAAAATCACGAAAACAAGGAATAAGAAAACAAACAATGGAAATAACAGCTCTGCTGAGCGTGCCAAGGTTTCGATTCCAAGTCGAACTCCCATGATGACGACGCATGCAAAAATAACATTGATGGATTGTATCGGCGTTTCCGGCATAATTTGAGTGGTAATAAAGGTGCCGACTATGTACAAGAGTTCAGAAGCAGTAACAAGTGAAAAGAATATAAACGTAAGGGAACATGCTTTTCCCAGCCACTTTCCAAATAATTCCTCCATCAACTCAACCAAACTCATGGAAGGAATGAGATTTCCTACAGCACAGTACAACCCCACAAGCAACATTCCTATGCCAACTCCGAGCAAAGCGGCAATCCAGGCATCTTGTTTTGCCTCTATCGCCATTACAGTAGGAATGATTAAGATCGTCGTTCCTACCGAATATAAGGCCACTAGCATCCCGAATTGGCGTGCACTTATTTTTTCGTTACGAACCACTTTCTCCCCCCTCTGTATACCTTTGATATGGACGAGATACGAGATTTATCGCAAAATGGCTTGGATAAAATCACTGATCGGTTTGTACAAGGCTGTGATCCAATCAAGAGGGTTCGGAACTTGTAAGGTTAAGCTTTCGGCAATACCGATGCCTGTACCCAAGAAAAGCAAAAGCATAAACACCCAAACCTCTTTCATACGGCGCTTTTTCCATAAGCCGGGTACTTCCGCCATCGCGATGATTACTGCTACCGCCACGATTCCAATAGCTCCCATAACCGAACATTTACTCCTTCACTTTATTCAAAAACGAATCTCCAGTCGTGCCCATCTGCCTGATTTTGACGTCAACTTTAATCTGGACCGGTAATGAAGGAAATTGTTTGTACCAATCTTTTTTTACATTTTGCCAATAATGCGGATCCGCCCGGTGGATGGCCTCGCCAAACCCAAAAATATCGCTATTCAGCTTCTTGGCCTTCCTCACGGCAAGTTCCGCATTTTGTTTCATTATCTGTTCCGTCTCTTTTTCCAGATCGTACAAGGTTTTGGATTTCGTAAGATCAACCTTGCATTCCACGTCCGCTATATTGGCTTCTGAATGAATCGTGACCTCAATTTCCGGCTTGCCGCCCTTCACCTTCCCCTTGATCTTTGTTTTCGAGCGAATGACCTCAATCCCCATCTTTTCGTTCTTTCCACAGGCTACTTCGATAATCGTACTGTCCAGTCTGTTGGTAAGATTGGTGAACCCTATGCTTTCTTCTTCATTCAACCAACCAATCAGTCGGTCTTTTTTAAATACGGCAATGCCTCCGTACTGCAAATTTACAGGCGTGTCAATCACTTCGAGATTCTCCCGTCCTTTGCCCATGACGGGATTCCCTGTAATATGGATGCCTGTCAAAACAGGTTCCTTCCCTTCGCTGACTATATCCGTGATGAGTTCATCCAATTGAATCCCTACTGTTGGTGCCCATGCTTTTTCTGATACCTCCAAGGAGGTGAACATTTTGGTTGACGGATTCCTTTCCAATGGGGTCAGGATACTCATGATCTCCTTGGCTGCCCTTCCTCTGGACACCACGATGTAAAAGTCGGTGCGGACTTCATGATCTCTGGAGAACAAATCCAGCGTTTGGCCGATGCCTTCCTTTGCCAGTTCTTCACTTAGAACGAACATCCGTAGATGGGAAAAGTACAGCTTCCTGGGGGTCACCGTAGTCATTCTGCGGATAACTTCAAACAGCGTATCTCCTGAAGCAACATACAACGTGACAGGAGCACGTCCGCTGCTCCCTTTCCTTCCCGCCGCTTCTCCAGGATCCACGACTTGAACAGAAACGTGGTACTTGTTGTCGAATTTGTCAATCGCAACTCCTGTGACGATGGCAAGATCGTTCAACTCCCGCCGGCTCCAACAACCGGTAGCGAAAAGCAAAAGCGTCAGCATGGCGAAAAACAAGGCGGCACTGCGAATCATGGCTAAGCTTTCCTCCCGTTGGTGAAATCTTTGCCTTCCTATTGTCTCGGTTCTGGTTTGCGAGGCGGATCATTTTGCTTGCGAGTGACGTTCATTTGACTGATAAGTCGCGGACGGGAGAACATGGCCCACTGGGGCAGCCTGAGTATGGCATCCTTTTGGTCAGGAAGAATCATCGGAGCAAAGGGACTCATGTACGGAACCCCAAAACTGCGCAGACTGCACAAATGCAGCAGAACGGCAATGGTCCCCATGATTACTCCGAACAACCCGAAGGTGGCTGCCAAAATGATAAACGGAAAGCGCAGGATTCGAATCGTATTGGCCAGACTGTAGGAAGGAAAAACAAAGCTGGAAATAGCTGTCGTTGACACGACAATGACCATTGCGGCTGATATAATTCCCGCATCTACAGCTGCTTGCCCGATTACGAGTGTACCGACGATGGATACCGCCGGCCCGATTGTACGCGGCATACGGAGTCCGGCTTCTCGCAAAATTTCAAAGGCGACTTCCATCATGATTGCTTCAAAGAAGGCAGGGAACGGTACACCCTCCCGCTGAGCAGCCAAGCTGACCAATAATTGCGTCGGGAGCATTTCCTGATGAAACGTCGTAATCGCGACATATAGTGATGGAAAGAACAAAGCGATCATTATCCCGATATAACGCAAAATCCGGATGAGACTGCTGACATCGGCACGGTGATAATAGTCCTCAGCTGCATGCAAAAATGACACAAACAAAGCAGGAACGACAAGGACAAACGGGGTGCCATCGACCAATATGGCCACCTTCCCCTCAAGAAGCTCGGCCGCGATCACATCCGGGCGTTCGCTATTGTATACCGTCGGGAATGGTGTAAATACATCGTCTTGAATCATTTCCTCAATATAGCCGCTTTCCAAAATACCGTCGATGTCGATTCGATCCAGACGCTCTCGAACTTCTTCCACCACTTTGTCATTCACGATTCCTTTTATGTACATGAAAGCAACGTCCGTTTTTGTCACGCGGCCTATTTGTCTGGTTTCCATCCAGAGATTCGGATCCTTGATCTTACGCCGTATCAACGAGGTATTTGTCCGCAGCGTTTCCGTGAATGCTTCCCGGGGACCGCGAACGACAGATTCTGCGGAAGGCTCTGTCACGCCTCGATTCTGCCAGCCTTGCGCACTTACTGCCATGGCTTTGATGCTCCCATCGAACAAGATGATCGCATCCCCGGATAACAGCGAGTTGTACAAGGCTTCAAAGGTATCGATGTCCTGGGAATCCCCTATTGAAGTTACATATTTTTGCAGGACCCGGTCCACGTCTTGTATGGCGGGATCAGATGGATCCGTTTCGTTAAAGCGGGTATCCAGAAGCAGCGACTCCCTTATGAAGTCGTTGATCACATTCTTGTCTGCCAAGCCGTCTGTATACAGGATTCCCATCACTTGGTTTCCATTTTTACCGATACGGACCTCTTGAATAATGATATCCGCACTGTAGCCGAGGTCACTCTTGATCTTTCTGATATTTTCTTGAAGGCTTGGCAGGAGCGGCTGCCCCTCTGTCGCAACCGTTGCTGGACTGGTTTTCGTGGAAAAAAAACGTCTGCGAAAGTCCTTGATTTTCATGATGATCCCCTTTGCTAAGGTTGCCTTCTAGTATTTTCATTATCGTCCTTGCAAGTTGGATTTAGACATTACGCTGGTCCCATACACAAAACGAACCGCCACATCGCTTGAATCGCGGTGGCGGTTCGTTAATCAATTGTTTAAAGATAGTCAATCCGTATTTTTTTCCGGGTCATGCTCTGGTCAGGCTGTCAGTATATAAATGACAGGAAACCATATGCCGGGAAGCCGCTTCTATCTGAGACGGCACCTCCTGTTTGCACACGTCCATCGCATGCGGACATCTTGTGTGAAAAATGCACCCGGACGGAGGATTCATCGGCGACGGGATCTCCCCCCGCAGGATGATCCGCTCTTTCTTCCTCTGTGGATTGGGAATGGGAACGGCTGACAGCAACGCTTGCGTGTAAGGGTGCAGCGGGTTGGCAAACAGACTCTCTGTCGGGGCCTGTTCTACCATCTGGCCTAGATACATCACCCCGATGCGATCCGAAATGTGGCGCACGACACTGATGTCATGGGCGATGAAAAGATAGGTGAGCTTGTATTCTGCTTGCAGCTCCTGCAGCAGATTGATGATTTGCGATTGAATGGACACATCGAGCGCAGAGACGGGCTCATCCGAGATGACGATTTGTGGATTGACTACCAGTGCTCGCGCCAGACCGATACGCTGCCTCTGGCCCCCCGAAAATTCATGGGGATAGCGAAAGTAATGATCCACTTGCAGACCTACTTTGTGCATCAACTCCATCACCCGTTCGGTCCGCTCTTTTGGATCACCGATGGAATGGATGGCCAAAGGCTCCTCCAGGATTTGCCCGATGCGTTTTCGCGGATTGAGCGAAGAGAACGGATCCTGGAAGACCATTTGCATGTCCCTGCGGATCTTCTGCAGCTCTTTTCCGGAAAGCTGAAAGATATCTTGGTCTCCGTAAAACGCCTGCCCGGCTGTCGGATCTGTCAGTCGCAAAATGGTACGCCCCATCGTACTTTTGCCGCAGCCCGATTCTCCGACGATGCCAAGTGTCTCGCCTGCATGCAGCTGGAACGAGACATCGTTTACCGCTTTTACGTAGCTCTTTACCCCGCCCAGGGTGCCTAAAGGACCTTTGACGGGAAAGTATTTTTTGAGTCCGCGCACATCCAGAAGCGGCTTTCGAGATTCCAGGGCTTCATGAGACATAACTTCTCTCCTCTTCTTCCTGTGCGATTTTTTCAGCATGCCAGCATCTCACCTTATGTCCCGCTGCATGCTCCTCATATGCTGGAGGCCGTTCATGGCACACGTAATCTGCATATGGACAGCGGGGCGCAAAGCGGCAGCCGGCTGGAATATTGTCGAGGGTAGGTACCATACCTTCGATAACATGCAGTTTTTGCGAGCGATCGGAATCCATCTGCGGAATTGATTTCATCAACCCTTTTGTGTACGGATGACGCGGTTGGGCAAACAAGGTTTCCACATCTGCTTCTTCCACAATCTGCCCCAGGTACATCACGACCACGCGACTGCATAATTCGGCGACCACTCCGAGATCATGCGTGATAAAAATCATCCCCATGCCCTGCTCGCGATTCAATTCCAGCATCAGATCCAGGATCTGGGCTTGAATCGTAACATCCAGCGCAGTTGTAGGCTCATCGGCGATCAGCAGTTTCGGCTGGCATGCCAACGTCATCGCAATCATCGCCCGCTGCCTCATTCCTCCCGACAATTGATGGGGATATTCATGCACGCGCTTCTCCGGAGCCGGAATGCCCGTCATCCGCAACAGCTCTACCGCTTTTTCGAAAGCGGCCTTTTTGGAGATCTGCTGATGAAGCATAAGCGATTCGGCAATCTGGGAGCCGATAGAGAACACTGGATTGAGGGAACTGAGAGGGTCCTGAAATATCATGGAAATCTCATTGCCCCTGATTTTTTGCATACCTGCTTCAGGCAACTGCAGTAAATCAGTCCCTTCAAAAAGGATCTTACCGTCATATTCCACAGTGTCTTTTTCGTCCAGCAATCGGAGGATCGCCTGGGAGGTCACACTTTTCCCACATCCAGACTCCCCGACGACACCGACAATTTCCCCTGCATGGACATGGAAGGAGATGCCGTCAACCGCCGTAATGCGACCGCGTTCGGTATAAAAATGGACCTTTAGCTCATTCACTTCCAAAAGAGGTGGTTTCGTCACGATAATCCCCCCGTTTTATTTTTTCTTCTTTCTTTTAAAGGAGAGACTGGAATGAGGATCTACCATGTCGCGAATACCGTCTCCCGCAAAATTCAGGCCCATGACCGTCAAAATAATCAAAATCCCGGGGAAAACCGTCATCCACCAGGCTTTGAAGATGACTAACTTGCCATCGTACAGGATGTTCCCCCAGCTAGGGTCCGGCGTAGGGACTCCTGCCCCCAAAAAGCTTAAAGCTGCCTCGGTGATGATGGCATCCGCAAAGATGAAGGTCGCTTGCACGACGAGAGGGGACAGCGTATTGGGAGCGATATGCATCCAGATGATGCGTGTAGCACTTGCTCCTTGCGCCTTCATTGCTTCAATATAGGTTTCTTCACGAACCACGAGGGTAGCCGAGCGGACAATCCGGGCGACATAAGGGATGAACACGATTCCGAGCGCAATGATCACATTTTCCGTCCTAGGGCCTAGAGCCGCTACGAGGGCAATCGCCAGCAGGATGCCCGGGATCGCCATCAAACCATCGCAAATCCGCATTAATACTTGATCGAGAGCCCGGTAATATCCGGAATACAGGCCAATCACCATGCCCGCCGCTGCGGATATGAGCGCTACCGAAAACCCGACCCCGATGGATACTCGGGCCCCGTACACAATACGTGTCAGCAGATCGCGACCGAAGTTGTCCGTTCCCAGCAGATGCTCCGCACCAGGCGGCTGCAGTCTTTTGACCGGGTCCATTTCATAAGGATCGTAGGACACCAGATACGGCCCTACCAGAGCAAAGGCCGTGATCAGTACGATGATGATGCTTCCGGTCAGCATCAATTTATTGGAGAGAAAACGGCGCAGTTGAAGGCGGCGCTGTTCTTTTTTCAACGTTTGTTTAACTTGGGATAATTCCAGCCTTTTCGCGTTTGATCCAAGTGCATCCATCCTGCATTTCTCCTTTCTATTTCCGCTCCAATCTCACCCTTGGATCAATGACGCCATACAGGATGTCGACGATCAGATTAATGAAGACATACACACAGGTCACAAACAGGACGACTCCCTGTATCACCTCATAATCTCGCCTCTCGACAGAATTGATGATGAGCTGTCCGATACCCGGTATGTTAAATATCGTTTCGGTCACCACCGCTCCTGTGACCAAACCGCCAAAAGTCTGTCCAATGACTGTCAGAATCGGGAGAAAGGCATTGCGCAGGGCATGTTTGTAGATCAGCTGTCGTTCCTTTACTCCTTTGGAACGCGCAGCTTTCATATAATTCATGTTGAGGACCTCGAGCATCGATGAGCGAGTCATCCGCGTAATCAAGGCGGATTGAATCGCTCCCAGGGACACTGCGGGGAGAATTAAATATTTCAGGTGATTCCACAGCCCCGCTTCCAAAGGCTTGTATCCCGCCACAGGAAGCCATTGCAATTTCACGCCGACCAAAAGAATCAAGAAAAGAGCCAGCAGGAAGCTGGGAATGGCCATCCCAAGCAAGGAGAAGCCCATCACCGTCTGATCGGCAGCCGTCCCTCTTCGCAGGGCTGCGGTAATGCCGAGTGGGATCGCGATCAATAGTGCGATAATCTGGGCCAGAATCGCAAGCGAAAGCGTCGGCTGCAGATGGCTGAATATTGCCTCGGACACCGATTCCTTCATAAAATAGGACTCTCCCAAATCACCACGAAGCACATCTAGGATCCAATTCATGTACTGCTGATACATCGGGAGATCAAGCCCAAGCTGTTGCCGCAGAGCCTCCACATCCTGCGCAGTGGCCGATTCCCCCAGTATCACAGAAGCAGGATCACCCGGAGTGATATGAATGATCAGAAAGATGACCACGGAGACTACGAACAGCACAGGTATCAGGGCTAAGATTCTCTTAACCAGGTAAAGATTCACGAGTCATCCTTCCTTTCTTCGATTTCAGGAAAATTCTCCACCCATTCCCGAAGAAAGAATGGGTGGAGACAGCGTTTCTTATTTGGAGTTGGATACATTCCACAAAATCAAGCCGTCCAGCCACGTCATGCCTTCCACCGATTTTTGCGAGGAAGAGATGGAATTGCCGTCGCCAATCTTGACTACAGGTACGTATTCGTAGAACCACTTCTGTATGTCATCGTAGACTGACATCGCTTTTTCCAGATTAGGCGCTCCTCTGAACTTCACCAGAAGCTCATCCAGCTCGGGACTGTTGGTCCACCCAGGAAAATCCTTTCTCATAAACGCGAGGGAGCTGGGCTCGGGTTTGGGTGTATTGGTGATGACCAGGATATCGAATTTGTTTTCATCATTTCGCAGCTCAGTGAAAGTAGGCCAGTCATACACTTCCAGCTTTGATTTGACCCCCAGGTTCTTCAACTGCTGTTGGAAGGCGACTGCCCCGTTGTACATATCTTCATAGTCACGGCTTGTCATGATCACGACTTCTTCGCCTTTGTAGCCCGCTTCACCAAGCAATTGCTTCGCCTTTTCCGGATTATTCTGATTATAGGATTCGCGGCCATTCTCACTGGACCACTGACCGATCTGGTAATACATCATCATATTGTGGTTGAGCTCGTAATATTTTTCTTGCGTATAGGCTGCGATCAGGATGGATTCTGCATCGATGCCCGCTGCAATCGCCTGACGTGCCTTCTCATTGGCGAACAATCCTTTTTTCTTGTTAAAGTACAGGTTCAGCATACCGGTAGGAGCGACATCCACCTTGATCTCGGGATTGCTTTCCAACTGCTGGACACTGTCATAGGAGACATCCGCCGCGATGTCGAATTCCCCGGAGAGAAGTCCCGCGACCTGCGTAGACGAATCAGGAGTAAAGATAAAATAGATATCGTCAACCCGCGCCTCTCTCTTTCCAGCCAAGCCATCCGCCGCTTCTCTTCTGGCCTGGTAATCCGCATATTTGGTCAGTTGAATTTGCTGATCCTGTTTCCACTCCTTGAATTGGAATGGTCCTGTCCCGACATATTCCTTGACGCCCTTGGGATCTGCCTGATCGATCAGCTCTTTGGGCATAATTGCCGGGTAATTTCCCCCGCCGTATGCGAGGATCGCCATCGCTGTGGCAGTAGGCTGTTTCAGAGTAAGTACGGCAGTCTGGGCATCCTTTGCTTCAAAAACAGCCCCAGTGAAGTGGTCCTTCCCGGCACTGGATATCTGGATCCACCGATTCATGGATGCCACTACATCATCAGCCGTCATTTCTTTGCCATTATGAAAGCGGACTCCCTGGCGCAGCCGGAAGGTAATCGTCGTGCCATCCTCACTCTGCTCCCATGACTCTGCCAACATGGGTTGGACATGGTACTTGGAATCAGCGGTCACCAGCGTCTCAAATACGTTGCGGCCGATTGTGGCTGAAGCCTGCGAGGTGGTCACATGCGGGTCGAGAGTCGGTGGTTGTGCCTGATAGGCAATCTTCAATTCTCCCCCTGAAGCTGCTGGTGGTTCCTTAGCGGGTTCTGGTTGGGTTTGCCCCTGACCAGGCGGTTGACCCCCTTCATTTTGTCCTGTCTGTGCCGTCTGTGCCCCGCATCCAGCCAATGATGCCGCTACCATCCAAATAGCCAATGCTCTGGCAATACGAGATGCCTTCATTTTGTCTACCCCCTTTATCCTTGTTTTTAGAATCTGTTATCCCTGCGAAAAGGTATAGCGTTTGTATTCGTATTGATTGGGAGGACCAAGTGCTACCCACAGATTCCCCTCCCCGGGTTCCGCGATGACCGATGCAAACGTGATGATGTCTGCTCCCTTGTCGCCCGGGGACTGAACTCTCTCATCACCTATAACCTGACACAGACAGTGGGGAAATGTTTCCCGATCCCGCAAGATGTCCTGCATCACCGTGGTATTCAACTTGCCGTGATGCTCCTTCAACAAGCTCAGCATCCGCTCCAGCCTGATCCGCGAATTCTCCAGCTCTACGCCGCGCAATCGTTCCTCAGCCTGCAAACTCTCTGCGGTGTAATGATTGGAATGAGCCAGCAGACCGTTTTCGGGGAAAATCAGGGCGTCCCGGGTTGGCGTATTCTCGAAGTCTACTGCTCCCCCGTATTTGTCCAACAAAATCAGGTTGCGTGAAGAAGCACGCTCTACTTGGCGGATCAGCTCGACCGCCTCTCCGACTGTGTCTTTGGAAAGCGCCAGCCGTGACAACATATAGCGAGGAAGGCCTGCGCGCCAGCCGTCACAGGTTAGAAAGTTGGCGAAAGCCCCAAGGCCCCTCTGATTGATCCCGACATAAGAGATCTGTCCCGCAGGGGTTAGCATAAGCGTAGCTGGTCCACGGTCAGGAACACACTCCACCACCACTCCCAGCTCGGAATAAAAGGCCGGCAGATCACAGTTTTGTCCAATCAAAGGAATCCCATTGGACGTTGCCTCCGCCAATATGGCAAAGGTCGTGCACTCATTGTTGGCTTTGGCATCATGATTGATCTCCGCCCTCACCTGCAGCAGATAGGCTTCCGCGATCGAAATCCCGGCACCTTCTGCCACTCCTTGCACCTCTTCATCAAAGAATTCTGCATACTTCTGGACGTAGGGACGGTACTTCATGACAGCGCTTTCCAACTTTTCAGCCGTCATGTGGTATCGGCTATTCAGGCGATCCATCGCATAGTCACGATGCTTGATGATCAGTTCCGAGCAAGCTTCTCCAAACTGTTGGCCGATTTGGCGATAGGTCCCGCTAAAGCGATAGAAAGGAAATGATTGTGTCGATCGTTTTGTGTTTTGCTGCGACATCCGATTTTCTCCTTACTCGTTTATTTCTATATTTTCTGCAGGAACGTGCGTTTTTTCCCTCGACTCCTTTCCAGACCGTCTGTATTGTTCAAATATTCCGTACAATTAACGTATCATGCGGTTACTCTTCAAGTAAATTTCATAATTTTTGTCTGTTCCTTCAAAAAATTTGAAGATGGCTTCTTCCCTTATTCAAACTAAAAAGATGCAGCACATGTTGCACTGCATCTTTCAAAAGAGTCACGTATCATTCATAAAATCAAGCGCCAGTAAATGATCCACAAATTTGTTCACAATCGCCAGCTGGGTGGCCGATTCCCGATAAAGCATCCACGTCTTCAGCGTTACAGGCTCACCGCTTTTTGTCACAAGCTCAGATGCATGCAGGGGATCGTCAGGGTATAGGAAAATCTGCGGGATGATCGCATAACCCAGGTCATTCATTACCATTTCCTTGCATATTTCAAACGTATCGACCTGCATGGTAATGAGAGGGGGAGCGGTAAACCTCTCATACCACCAGTTATTGATCTCCTCGCTGAAATCCGAGCTGTTTTTATAGTTGATGCGCGGGATATTGGGTAAATCATCCAGATTGATTTTGTTTTTTGAAATGATGAAGATGTTTTCTTCCTTTAGCAAATGCTTTTTTTCTGACCACGTATATTTGCCCCGAACGATCCCGACGTGTATCTCTTCATTGCGTATCCATTCGTATATTTCGTCACTGATCCCCGTCTTGACATTGATTTCGACCCTGGGATACAGACTGACGAATTTTTTCAGGATGGGGGGAAGTTTGTAATGGGCTATGACCCTTGATACCCCGAGCCTCAAGGTGCCTTGGGCTTCGTTTGCCATATTCAGCATGTAGTCCTTCGCCTTGCGCAGCTCAGTACTTGCCTTTTGGGCATATTGATACAAGTACTTTCCCTCTGGAGTAAACTCGATTTTTTTCCCGCTTCGGGTGAGTATTGGCACTCCGAATTCCTTCTCCAACTGCTGCAGCCGATAGGTTAAAGCCGGGGGTGTGATATAGAGAAGCTCGGCAGCTTTGGTCAGATTCTGCGCTTCCGCTATATATTTCAGCAGAAGATAGTCCTTTTCATTCATTCTTATCCCCCGATTTCGCCTGAAACTCGGCTAGGAATAAAGAATTCGTGTTCTACTTCCTGTGCAGATAGTGGCCTGCTGAAATAGTATCCCTGGATTTCCTGACAGTCATTTTCCGTAAGGACATCCAGTTGATCCTTCGTTTCGATTCCTTCTGCTATGACGTCCAGTTTGAGATGTTGCGCCATCGAGATGATCGCGGCTACAATCGCTTTGTCACTGCTGTTTTGTGTAATGTCCATAATGAAGGAACGATCAATTTTCAGCTTGTGTATCGGGAATTTCTTCAGATAACTCAATGAACTATAGCCTGTCCCGAAGTCATCCAAACTGATGCGAATCCCGATCTTATTCAACTCCTGCAGTATCGCGATCGATACTGCAGGGTCCATCATCATGCTCTCGGTGATCTCCAGTTCCAGGTACTTGGGTGCCAGCTTCGTCTCCTCCAGGATGTTTTTGATATACATCACCAGATTGGGCTGATGGAATTGCTGAGATGACAGGTTTACCGATATCGGAATCAAAGGACCTCCCTCATCATGCCATTCCTTCATCTGGCGGCAAGCTTCCTTCAAAACCCACGTCCCGATCTCAAAAATCAATCCTGTCTCCTCCGCTATGGGAATAAACAATCCGGGAGACATCAAGCCTTTCTTCGGATGCTTCCATCTGACCAAGGCCTCCACACCGATCATCTGGTTGCTTTCAGCATGAAATTGCGGCTGGTAATGCAGCTCCAGCTCATTACGTTCAATCGCTTTTCTCAGATCACTTTCTATTTCGATATGGTCCAATAACTGAAGATCCAGTTCTGGTGAGTAAAATTGGTGGCCGTTTTTTCCCTGACGCTTCACCTGATACATAGCGGTATCGGCCTTTTTCAGCAAATCTACAGCATCCTTGCCATGAATCGGGAACAATGCCGTACCAATACTGGCAGATATGTAGAAATCATTGTCCTTTAAATGAAATGGCTGCTTGAGTGCTTCCATGATCTGCTCCGCCAACTCCGCAGCCTCTGCCCCGTCGGCTCCCGTTTTGCAAAATACCGTAAATTCGTCTCCACCCATTCGGGCTACCATCGCTTGGGAAGCCTCCGCACACCTGATGATCCGGTCGCTTACCCCTTGCAAGAACAAGTCTCCATAGGTGTGTCCCAGTGAATCATTGATCATTTTGAACCTGTCTATATCCAGAACCATGACGGCAAAGATGGTTGTTTCTCCTTTGTTTTCATCAATGGTTCGATTCAACAACTCATAGAATTTTCTGCGATTCGGCAGTCCTGTGAGCTCGTCATGATCAGCCTGGTGCTTGATGATCGTCTTGACCCGATTTTCCTCTGTAATATCCTTTATAAAAAGATGATTCCCGACGACCTCGCCCTGGATCGTAACAGGTACATTGATTACACTTAACTCCACTTTTTCCCCGCTTGGGCGGATAAGAGTCGTTTCGAAGTTTTTGGCCGTCTGTCCAAAGGATTGATTGTACCAGTCTGCCGTATTCTCTCTTACATCCTCGGCAAGAATCGTACTAATTTTGGAAATATGCTGCTGAAGAAAGTCCTCTGCCCGTAATCCTCCCATTTTGAGGATCGCTGGATTCATGTTTAGAATCACTCCAGAGGTATTGATTGAGATAATGCCGTACTCGTTGTTTTCATATAACGAGTGGTACCAGCTTTCATTCTCCTCAATTCTCGAATCTTTTTGAGAAAGCCGTTTATTGATAAAAACCCCAAACAGCGTCAAACCCAGCAAGAGAAACGTTGCGACAACAATAATGTAAGCCAGCGTGTCGGTACCCATCTGCATCTCTTGGTTGTCCATCATGTGAGGACTAGTATGAAAATGTGCAGCGACCATCCCCGTGTAATGCATGCCCGCGATTGCCGCTCCCATGATCAGGGAGCTCCCCAATTTATACAAATACACGAATCTCGATTGATCCCGATTCACATAGAACAGGAGCCACAGTGCGGCAAAGGAAGCCGTGCCCGCAATGACGACGGAGAGAATCACGTAGTATGGATCGTAGGTAATCTCGACATTCATCGCTTCCATACCGGTGTAGTGCATTCCGGATATTCCCGCAGCCATCAGTAACCCGGCGATGAAAATCTGCCTAACCTCCAGTTTGTTTCTGGTCACCGTAAGCAAAGCAATGGCTGACACAAGTATGGCAAAAATGACCGACAATATGACTAGCCCGGTATCATAAACAACCTTGACCGGGAGGGTGAGCGCCAGCATTCCCACGAAATGCATCGACCAGATCCCCAACCCCATCGACATCGCCCCGAAAACCAACCAAAGCAACCTATTTTTCCCTTTGCTGCTGTTCACCCTGCCAGCCAGATCGAGTGCAGAATACGATGCGGCTACCGCAATGAGATAGGATAGGATCACCAAAAAATAATCATACGTTCCATGCAAGGTATGATCCATGTTGTCGCACCTAGCTTTCCTTTGACTCAGCTTGAGTTTTGTAATGACACGTCCATTAAAATCAAGCATACTGAACGTCTTGGATATCTGCAATCATTTTCCACCATTTCAACAACCATGAAAAAGACAGAGGTTGGATAGATGCATCATGCCCTACCCTTCCTCTGTCCATTGAGGCTCATTCGTTATGATTCTTTCAATGCCGGTTTTCCCGCTTCGATTAATCCTTTATTTCGGCCTAAGAGGATGGCTAGTATGAGAATCAGAACTCCAGTTCCTACGAGTAGCCATTCAATTTTGATGATATCTGCGATGGGACCGAATATAAGCATTCCCATTGGCATCATGGAGGTCGAAATCATCCCCATTACTCCAAAAACTCTCCCTAAAAAATTTTCTTCTATTTTTTCCTGCAGGATGACTGTGGTCGGCGTATTAAAAATAGGCATGGCAACTCCGAATAAAGCCATGAAGACCAAATAGATCCAAAAGACCGGAACGATACCGAGTGCAATCGTACAGGCCCCCATAATCAGACTGGCGAAAGTCATCGTCTTCACTTTATTTTGAAAGCCTCCCCAAGCCGCAATCAGTCCTCCACCTGCCATCATGCCAATTGAGAAGGCAATTTCGATTGCAGTTAATCTCCACAAGTCATCACCAAAGCTTCGTGTAACCTGCAGTGGTGTCAAAAATGCGGCAGGTGCCATCAATACAAAGAAGAACGCAAAGAATAGGAAGAACTTCTTCAGAAAATCATGGTTATAGACATATTGTAAACCTTCTTTAAAGTCACTCAAATAACTCGTTGTTTGTTTTTCCGCTGCCTTCTCATGTACAGAGATTTTTACAAAGGCGAGCAGTGTGACAATCGCAATTGCTGCAGTAATGACATCAATGAAAAATATGATTTCAATCGAGGTCATTGCCAATAGAGCTGCACTGGCCATTGGGGATACGAACATGATCACAGCTTGAATGCTCCCATTGGCTCCGTTCACTTTGGTCAGCTTATCCTTCGGAACCATTTGCGGCAAAATCGCACCGACAGCAGGCGTCTGTATCCCTGTCCCAAAGGCACGAATCGCAGCCATTACAAAAAGCAGCCAAATCGCATCAAATCCCATTAAAAAGAGAATGGCAAGAATCAACGTAGCTACTGCAATGAGGCCGTCAGCTATCATAATCAGCATTTTTCGGTTGTAACGATCCGCCCAAACCCCGGCAACCGGAGATAAAAGAAAGGTCGGAATGAAACCGCAAATGATATACAAGGTCATCATCACGCCAGATTCCGTCGTTAGCGTGATGTGCCACATCATAGCGAATTGAACCAGGGACGATCCGAAAAGAGATATCGTCTGGCTGCTTAAAAAAAGAATAATATTCTTTAACCAATTCTCCTTCAGATCGTTCCCTGTGTTCAATGGCTAACAACCCTCCCGCTTCTATTTGAAAGATTTCAACCACGACAACAAGGCCCAACGCCTTTCCGTACGGCGTTTATAAGAAGGCAATCCACGATACACTTCTACCGCCTCCCGGTAAGACGCCTTGGCTTTCTCCTTTTGCTGCAAGGCATGGTACAGCTCTCCCAGCTTGTAGTACACCTCGCATGAAGACATGTTCATCCGTGCCAGCTCTTCCAAACAAGCAAGGGCCTTTTCCTTTTGATTCTGTTTGGCATAGGCCTCCCCCATGACAAGGTAGGGTTCCCCATATTTGACCCGCGGATTGGCTTTCAGCGCCTGGTCGATCAATGGCAAGCCGTCATCCATCTGGCCCACTTTTAAAAGGCATATTCCCTTGTCGCACAAATATTCCGGTGCATCCTGCATCACCGTTGAGATTTCCTCGAGATACGGGAGAGCCTCCTGATACTGGTGCTTTTCCATATGCAAACGGGCGATCTCCAGCTTGCTATTCGTGTCATGCGGGTTCAGGCGAAGCTGATTCTTCAGATTGCTTAAGCGTCTCCATCTGCGATAAGGTTTGGTGATGTCAGGAAACAATCGGACAAATCGAAGATCCAGTACGTATAACAGCAGCAGAATAATGAGCATGGCGACAAAAGGATTCCCAGTCAGCCACCAAAATATCGAGAATATGAACACTTTCCCCAATGGTTTTCCCTCAATTCTTTTCTTTCTACTTTTACCTCCTTACTATAAAAGCCTCTTCTAGGAATTGTCAAATTTTGTTATGCACTCCAATTTCAACATTCACCCACAGCGTATCTGAACTGCGATGTGCCAGGAAGCTGTCCATCTCTTGATCGATTGTCTAAGAGGAAATCTCGTCTAATAGCCAAGGATGTAAGCCCGCCTTCGAATACAGTAAGAGGGAGAGCCCTGCAAAATACCCTTATGGAAGCTTGCGGATCGGGTAACCCATACTATTCATTTACAAAAATTGACATGAACGAAGAATGCAGCTCATTCTCCATTTAGGAGGCGGGCTGCATTTTTTCTGCTACTTTTATCATCCGTTTTACATTTACGACGAAAGTCGTAAGTATTGCCTGTATTCTCATACGAAAGAGACCAAGGTAATTTGGCCTTGGTCATCCCATGATACCTTTTTAGCTCCGCATTTTTATGTTCAATAATCGGTCTGCGATGAATACGCTCTTTGAACGTATCGCTGTCCCTTGCGGGACGTAGACCGGTGCGTAGATCGGAAACATGCTTCTCCCCACAACAGCTACATTCTCGACACAGTTGAACCCCAGTACCTAATAGTAAATAGCAATGGGGTTCCGGTTTACAGATATTAGGTAGACTTTTGCAGGGCTCTCAAGAGGGAGGGCTTTTTTGTTGTCACTCACTCATCGGTTGAATCTAGATCAATAATAATCCTTACTTGAGTGGTAATACTTACCCAATCGTATACTCTTTTAACCCGTATAACCTCGGTCTGAAAATTTGTGGGTGTCGGTGAGGGAGATAAAACAGTAACTGAAAACGGACATGTCGCGATATTTCCGGCTAGATCGGTTGCGGTACACGTCACCTGTGTCGTCCCTATAGGGAAGAACGATCCGGAAGGCGGGGAGCAAGAAACCGAGGAAACTTTGCAATTATCCGTTACCTGAGGAGCCGGGAAATGGACTTGAGTACCCGATTCTCCTGGATTGGCTATTACCTCGATATTGGCAGGACAAGTAATTGCTGGGGGCTCAGTATCGTTCACTGTCACGGTAAAGGAGCACATGCTTTGGTTTCCTGCAAGATCCGTCGCTATACAAATTACTGCCGTTGTCCCCACAGGAAAAATGGATCCTGGCGGTGGGTCGCAAACCAAAGTAACTCCAGGGCAGTTGTCCGTGACCGTAACATTGTAATTGCTTACTCTTGCGGAGCATTGACCCGGATCATTCGGTAGGGTCATATTGCTGCAACTAATTTGAGGGGGTTCCGTATCAAGTACATTCACCGTAAAGGAACACTCGGCTGTTCCACCGCTTGCATTCGTCGCTGTACATGTAACAGTTGTTGATCCGACAGGGAAGATATGGGTTTCCATGATAGAAACGGATGGTTGTGGAGGGGAGAATGTCCGGGACTCTCCCGGATTGCAGCTAATCTCAACAATGCCACAGTCATTACTTCCTGCTATTATGGGGTAGGTCACAGAAGCTGAGCATTGACCTGGGCTGTTGCTGATGGATATATCACCGGGACAACTAATGTGAGGATTACACACTGGGGCAGGCGCCGTTAAAAACGGAATGAAATCTACATTTCCTACAACTGAGCCAGGCGGCGGACCAGAAGGACTTCCCCACCAGTTATTTTCCGCATTTAATACCGGAATCGAATTGTAAAAAAGCTCCCCATCTGGGTTGTTAAAGATATTGTTATTGTTGACAACCACATTCATTGGTCGTAAAGTGCCACCTCCAATACGAATCCCATATGTGGTCCGCCCATCACCCACGACTCCGTTATCATGAATGCAATTACTTGTAATGGCTATGTTATTGACATTAAAGCTTACATGAAGTGCACCGTTTCGGCTTCTGCTTCTATAGATTTCATTGCCCTCAATGGTCGTATTGCTTGTATAAACGGTTATACCATCCTGATTCGTATCATGGACGATATTATGAAGGATGGTTCCTCCTGTTCGGTTCACATCAAAACCATCTGATCTTCCTAACTTAATGCCATCGTTATTCACGACGTTATAAACTAGGTTACCTTCAATTCGCATATTGGTCGACTCATACACATATATAGCTGCGTCTGTTGAACGAATATCATGAACCTCATTAAAACTGATCGTACTATTTGTAGTTCCACAACAAAAATTAATGCCATCCCCAGCTGTATTATAAATATGATTAAAACTGATTAAACCGTTGGAGACATTTCGCAGTTGAACTCCTTCGTCTCCAGTTGCATCGTGAATGATAGTATACAGGATCCTTGTACGTTGTTTGACAGGTGCTGCAGCCAATGATTCAATCAAGTCCCCCGTCCCATTTCTAACTTCCATTCCATTTATCGTGACATCATCAGCCAGAATTCTAAAAATGACAGCCAATGTGGACTGTCCGTCAACAATAGCTTCAGTAGCTACATTTCCTGGTGTACGTGTTGTAAAACAATTCGGGCGTGGATCTACATTCGCTTGAGGACCAAGAATGGTGACAGGTTTATTCACCAGAATGGTTGAAGTCGTCGGATATAGTCCTGGCGCCACGTGAACTGTACCTCCCGGATCTACTGCATTGATTCCAGCCTGAATGGTAGGAGCTTGACTCGGCACAAATACATCTGTCGGCATTATTCTCCTCCTTCCATGCTAATCTGCTTTTATGATGATGCGTTCCGGGTTTCCATTGACGTTTTTGTTTTTTTGATCCCCTTTCCTCTATATTCTAGTATCGTATGAGAAACAGGGCAGCGTGGAAACGGATGTCAGCCTATTACTGGTGTACATCTACTCAGCTTTTCTTTCCCCAACTTCTTTTGTCTTGGTTCCAGCACGGAAGTAATCGCATTACGACATCTTATTTTCTAGTATCTCTACAAACTTTTTCGAGGCTGGCGATAAAGATACGCTTTTCAAAAAACATACGCCAATGCTTCTCTTTGGTATTTCCTCTAGTAATTGAACTTCATATAATAATCCTGGATCCAAATACTCCTGGGAGAACTCTTTCGTCACGCAAGCTACTCCCAAATTGATTTTTGCAAACTCCAACAATAATTCGTGTGATCCCAATTCAAAATCCGGCGATATTTTGATCCCTTTCGACCAAATGTAATCTTCGACATACTTTCGGGAATTCGATTTCGATTCAAGGAAGATTAATGGCAGCTTTACTACCTGCTCCAGGCTGACAGGTCCAGAAAATGTGTCCTTAAATTTTTCCCCGTAAACAAAAATATCTTGAATATCGATGCATGGTATAAGCTCGAATCCAGGGTCTTCAAGGGGAAAATTACAAATCCCAATATCCACGCCGCCTGATTTTATGAGGACGCAAATCTCAAGCGTTGTACCATTCACAATCTTGAACTTAATATTGGGATAGCGATTATGAAATTCCTCGAGGTAAGGAAGCAAAAAATAACGGGATATCGTATCGCCAACCCCTATTTTCAACTCACCTGTCGTCAAATTTTTCAGTTCAAGCAGCTTTTCTTCCCCGACACGGATAAAATTCACTGCCGAATTCGCATATTCAAATAACAGCTTGCCTTCGTCTGTTAAAAAAACTCCTTTGGAGGTTCTTGTGAACAATCGAGTATCCAACTCCCGCTCCAATTGCATAATGGCTTGACTAACGGCTGGTTGCGTCATGTAAAGATCATGAGCTGCTTTGGAGAAGCTTTTTCTATTCGCTACCGTGCAGAACACTTTATATAAATCTAATCGGCTCAAGACATAAGCACCCCTTATATCAATTATTTGATATATTAATTTCACTTATATCATTAGTTCGGTGTATAGTACAAATAGAAAGGCAATTCATGCACTTTACCATAATAGTCCTAAGGAGCGATTTATATTGGAAAGAGTGGTTGGAACCGTAGTCAGAGGCCTTCGTTGCCCAATCATAAATCAAGGGGACAGCATTGAGAAAATCGTTGTCGATAGTGTGTTAAAAGCTTCCGAAGTTGAGGGTTTCACCATACGAGACAGAGATATCGTTACGGTAACAGAATCAATCGTTGCTCGCGCTCAAGGGAACTACGCTACGATTGATCACATCGCGAAAGACGTCAGCTCCAAATTCGGCGATGAAACCATTGGGGTTATTTTTCCGATCTTGAGCCGCAATCGTTTTGCCATTTGTCTTCGTGGTATTGCAAAAGGGGCGAAAAAAATTGTTCTCATGCTCAGCTATCCATCTGATGAGGTTGGGAATCACTTGGTGGATCTCGACAGTCTTGATGAAAAAGGAGTCAATCCTTGGACAGATGTTTTGACAGAGCAACAATTCCGTGAGCTTTTTGGCTATCAGAAACATACCTTTACCGGCATAGATTATATCGATTACTATAAATCGCTGATTGAAGAATACGGTGTGGAATGCGAAGTCATTTTCTCGAACAACCCAAAGACCATTTTGAAGTACACCAAACATGTGCTGACTTGCGATATTCATACGAGATTCCGAACAAAGAAGATATTGAAGGAAAATGGCGGAGATAAAATTTATAGCCTGGATAACATCTTGACTGCCCCAATTGACGGCAGCGGATGCAATGAAACATACGGGCTGTTGGGATCCAATAAATCGACAGAAAATAGCGTGAAACTATTCCCGCGCAATTGCCAGCCAATCGTGGATAACATCCAGCACATGCTCAAAGAAAAAACAGGCAAGCATGTGGAAGTTATGATTTATGGGGATGGAGCTTTCAAAGATCCTGTCGGGAAAATCTGGGAGCTGGCTGATCCGGTTGTATCGCCCGCTTACACAGCAGGACTTGATGGCACACCGAATGAAGTGAAGTTAAAATACCTCGCCGATAATAATTTCGCTGATTTGAAAGGCGAAGAGCTCAAGCAAGCGATCTCTCGATATATTAGCAATAAAGATTCCAATCTAGTAGGCGCCATGGAAGCACAAGGCACTACACCTAGAAAATTAACGGACCTGATCGGCTCCCTATCTGATCTGACTTCAGGAAGCGGCGATAAAGGCACACCGATTGTCTTTATTCAGGGTTATTTTGACAACTATACAAACTAAAGATAGACAGCGGCAGCCTCGGATGGAAAAATCCTGGACTACCGCTGTTTTCTTTTGCTATCGATACCCGTTAGCGGCACCTTACCGGCAAGTCCGCGTTTTACCGTGATTAATCTCTAACTAATTTCGTACGCAGCTTATTAGACAGGAATTCGATCATGAGAATCAGCACGACCAATCCAATGAGAATCGAGCCAACTTGATCCCATTTGTAGCTCCGCATGGCGAAGATGAGCGGAGCACCGATGCCTCCGGCGCCGACGAGCCCCAGGATCGAGGCCTCGCGCATGTTCATATCGAAGCGATAAATCATTACTGATGCAAAAACGGATATTAGCTGTGGCACGATGCCGAATCGAATTTTCTCGAAGGTGCTGCAGCCAACCGACGTCATCGACTCCAACACGCCCTTGTCGAGTTCCTCGATGGCGTCCACATAAAGCTTTGCAAGCATTCCGATTGAGGTCAACCCGACCGTCAACACGCCGGCGAACGGTCCCGGACCCGTCACTCGGATAAACATCAAACCATATACAAGGGCCGGGATCGTGCGGATGATGATGAGAAAAAGCCTTGTCAGCCAGGAAACCGGCTTGGGAACAATGTTGGATGCCGCCAGAAAAGCAAGCGGTACGGCCAAGACTGCGCCGACAAGCGTCCCTAAAAACGCGATCGCTACCGTCTCTACCAATAAATACAGAACGCTTTGTTTTGATACGCTGAATAGAAGAGCTGGGTCGGGATGGGTAAGACCGTATAGAATGTTTTTCGCAATCGCGAGTCCACTCTCATCGATATTGTTGAAGTTGACTGTCGTCAGCGACCACACGAACAAGATACCGACGATCGCTGCAATGGTAGCCAGGTAAAGCTGATTTCGCGGTGCGAATAACAGTTGTTTCTCCATATGATTCATACACATAACGTCTCCCTTAGATCAGCTTTTTGCGGAAATGCTCACTGACCCTTTCGATCAAGTAAACCGTGATGATCAGCACGAAAATGATCATGCCGACAGCAGGGTAATCGCGCCAGCCGAGTCCTTCATTAATGAGCAATCCGATGCCGCCTGCTCCGACGTATCCGAGAATAGCCGCATACCGCACATTTCCTTCAAAACAATAAAGGGATGTGGAGATGTAGCCCGGCAGCACCTGCGGGATGATCGCGAAGCGAAAAGCCTGAATCCTCGTCATTCCGAGCGATTCCATCGCTTCGAAAGCCCCCATGTCCACATTTTCAATCTGCTCGTACAGCAATTTGCCCACGTATGCGATCGTAAATAGCATGATCGCCACCGTTCCTGCCATCGGTCCGAGACCGAATACAAAGGTCGCAATTAACGCGGTAACGAGCGTCGGCAGCGTACGGAGCAGACTCAAGACCGTTTTACTGACGATAACAAGCATTTTGGATTGTACAATATTGGAAGAAGCCGCCACCGCGACCGGCAGCGCAAGCAACGCGCCAAGCATCGAGCCGAGCAGCGACATCTTGATCGTATCAAGCAGCGGCGGCCAAATATGAGGCAAGCTTCCGAAATCCGGCGGAATCATCTTGCCAATGATCGTAAAAAACTCATGAATCCTTGCGATCAGGATTTGAAAGTTGAACCCCGTGAATCGTAAGGAAACCACTGTACAGATTGCCAATAAAACGACAATGAGCGGCACACGTGAGCGCTTTTGGAGCACAGTCTTCCCATCAGAAAGCACCATTT
The DNA here is from genome assembly GCA_035645495.1 of Brevibacillus sp. Classification (GTDB taxonomy): domain Bacteria; phylum Bacillota; class Bacilli; order Brevibacillales; family Brevibacillaceae; genus Brevibacillus. The sequence continues at coordinate 28,743 of DASQMM010000290.1, forward strand.
TCTTCGGAGGGAACAGCTTATCGTACATAGGCCGTCTGCTCCTCCATCGCTGTTTTTTCCGCCTCCCATTTGCCCCCGTAAATTTCTTGAAGAATGTCTTGTGTCACCCTGGAGGTGGCGCCGTCGAATACCACTTCCCCCTTGCGAATGCCGATGATTCGATCTGCATATTCAAGAGCGATCTCGACGTGATGAATATTCATGATCACGGAGATGTTCAGTTCCTTGTTAATCCTCCTAAAATCATCCATGACAATGCGCGAAGTGACGGGATCAAGGGAGGCGATCGGCTCGTCAGCCAGGATGATATCCGGATTTTGCGCAAGCGTGCGAGCTAACGCTACTCGCTGTTGCTGTCCACCGGACAACTGGTCGACACGAACGAACGCCTTGTCCAGGATCCCTACTTTATCGAGCGCCTCTAATGCCTTGATTTTCTGTTCTTTGGTGAAGATGCCGAGCAGCTTTCTCCACATCGGAAGATCCGGAACGAGTGATACCAGGACATTATTGATGACCGTCGTACGGGTCACCAAGTTGAATGATTGGAAAATCATCCCGATTCTGCGGCGGAATTTGCGAATATGCCGCCCGTTCAGCTTGGATACATCCACACTGTCAACGATGATTTGTCCCCCTGTAATGTCGTGCATGCGATTGATGCATCGAATAAGTGTTGATTTGCCAGCTCCCGAAAGACCGATCACGGCGACGAATTCGCCTTGCTCTATTTTTACGTTGACGTTGTTCAGTGCGGTGGTGCCATTCGGGTACGTTTTTTCCACATGGATAAATTGGATCACTGGAATACTCAATCCTTTGGTCGTATTTAAAAGGAGTAAAAAAGAGAACATCAAGAAATCATGATGTCCTCACTCGGTTTTCTTGTGCATTTTGCAATGAAATTATTTCATGCTGCGGATCAATTCTTGTGCTTGGCGCTCGCCGTCGTAATCCGAAGGCTTAGCGATTTTGTACCCCTCATGGGAGTAGATTGCGATCACTTTCTTGCCTTCTTCCGTACCTGCGATCGCGATGAACGCTTCCTGGAGGGCCGCCTTCAAGTCATCCGTCATGATCGGAGAGTTTTTGCTTACGCTGACCGTATCATTATAGATCGGCTGCGTGACCGCAATTACATTCGTCTCGTCCCAGATCGATGCTTTACCGCCGAATTCGCTCATCCATTTCTCTTCATTGTCGCGACGCGCGTCCGCAAAGGCGACGAGGACGTCTACTTGTCCGGCGGCAAGGCGTGCGAACGAGCTGCCGTAAGAATCGGACTGCGTGACTTGCGCGAGGTCCGTCAAGCCTTTGCCGTAGTTTTCCCGCAGCCAGAGCGTCGGGTAAATATAGCCGGCAGAGGAGGAAGTCGACATAACAGCCCATTTTGCGCTGTTCAAATCCTCCCAGGACAACGCTTCACCTTTGTTTACCTTCGCAGCGAGCTCCTGGCCTTTTGCGGAAGGCCCAGCAATAAACAACGAGCGATAATAGGACGCTTGCTGATCGTCCAAGCCTTTCGTCGGCTTGTTGTCATTCCAATCCTTCGCTTTGTCGGAATCGTTGGACAACGCTTTGCGCGTCGAGGTCAGGATGACTTCCGCGCCGTCGTCGTACAGCACATACGTGCCGCCTGGGACCAAACCGATGTCCGTCGTGCCCGCACTTAGCGCTTCGCCGACCGCTTCATATGTCGTACCGACATCAATTGTTACGCTGCCTACTTGATAACCTTGTGCTGCCAGTTGGTTCTTCAGCAACTCTTTCAATGGTTCCGTAGTCGTAATGATCTGCTCCGGATCCTTGGAAGGGACGAAGCTGACTTTCAGAAGTTCGATTTGCTTGCTCTTATCCTTCTCAGCCGTTTCGGTCGGCGGCGTCGTTTGCGCAGGGGATTGCGCTGCACCCGAACCAGTGGCCTGATTGCTTGAACCGCAACCTGCTAGCAAACCGATAGCAAGCACCGCTGCAAAGAAAGGCATGATTTTTTTCTTCACCTGGAAAAACCTCCATTTTTTAGTACATACTGTTCTCATCCGATACTGCTTTATTATACAAGCCGCTTCGTTAACCGCTCGTCAAGCTAGCGTAAAGTCTATGTGAATCATTGTAATTTATTGTAAAAATAATGGTGATGTGTGATAGAATAATCAAATCTTTCCTACTGGTTGCTGAAAGGAAGCGATATGATGCCAACCAAACAGTGTGAAGTGATCCTTCTGGAAACGAGCGACCTTCACGGGTTTATGCTGCCTCGCAGCTACTCTACCCGAAACGAAGTCGGGCACGGCCTCGCCCGCATTGCCAGTATCGTGCAGGAGATACGCCACGTCCATCCGAATACTCTGCTGATCGATAACGGAGATTGCTTGCAGGGTACCCCTCTGACTTATTACCATGCCAAGGTCAACAGCGAGCCGGCGAATCCCGTCATCGCCTGCTTGAACGAGCTCCGTTACGACGCAGCTGTTCTCGGCAACCACGAATTTAATTACGGACTTCCGTATTTACGTGCCGCCATGGAAGAATCCAACTTCCCTTGGTTGTCGGCAAACACAGTGGATGCCTCTACCGGAAAGCCAATGTTTGGAAAACCGTATATCGTTCGGGAGCTGAGTAATGGCATTCGGATCGGGGTGCTCGGGCTCACGACAGCCTACATTCCCCATTGGGAGCAGCCCCAGCATATCGCGGGGATTCGATTCGACGATCCGGTGGAAACGGCTCGAAAGTGGATACCGATCATGAAGTGCGACGAACGCATCGACGTCGTCATCGTGTCCTATCACGGCGGCTTCGAGCGCGATCTGGAGAACGGATTGCCGACGGAGCCTTTAACCGGCGAGAACGTCGGGTACGCGATCTGCGAGCAAGTGGACGGTATCGACGTATTGCTGACTGGTCACCAGCATCGTGCAATTGCGGACTGTAAAGTAAACGGTGTCTGCGTGGTTCAACCAGCCAATGAGGGCCGATTCTTGGGCAAAGTAACGCTGCAGGTCGAAAAAGGCGTGAATGGCTGGAACGTAACAAACAGTCGATCGGAGTTGATCGATGCGGTCGACTACCAGGCAGATGAGAGGATTGAACAGATTGTCCGCGATGTTGAAGAATTGGCACAAGAGTGGCTCGATCAGCCGATTGGTGTCGTGGAGGGCGATATGACGATTTCTTCCCATTCGGACGTCCGGCTGCGCGAGCATCCATTGATTGAATTTATCAATCGTGTACAAATGGACGTATCTGGAGTGAGCATCTCCAATACGGCTTTGTTCGACAACTTCTCTCCCGGCTTTGGCGAGCAAATTACGATGCGCGAGATTGTGGCGAATTACGTGTACCCGAATACCTTGAAAGTCATCCGCATCTCTGGTCGTGATATCCGAGACGCCCTGGAAAAGTCCGCAGAATACTTTGAACTTGACGCGCAGGGTGAACTCATCGTTAGCCAGTCTTTCCTTACACCGAAGCCGCATCATTACAACTATGACATGTGGGAAGGCATCGACTACGTATTGGACATTTCACAGCCAATCGGTCAACGGGTGACAAAGCTGGAACGGCACGGTCAACCTCTCGGTGAAGATGAATGGTTCGACGTGGTGATGAACAATTACCGTGCGGGTGGTGGAGGCAACTATACGATGTTTCAGGGAAAGCATGTCGTAAAGGACATCAACACGGATATGGTAGAGTTGTTGGCTGACTATATCCAGAAGCAAGAACGCATTGAAGCGGCAGTGAACAGCAATTGGGTAGTGGTGAATGGGAGAGATTGACCCCCTGTAGGAGCGACAATCCAATTAAAAATCCTGTTATGACAGTGGTTGTCATAACAGGATTTCATTCACAGATGGTGAGTAATGATTTCTCTCATGTTCAAGCAGCCATTCTTTTCTCCATAGACCCCCTGCATAACCGGTTAATTTTCCATTTGAACCGATTACTCTGTGACATGGTATGACAATACTTAACTTGTTTTTCCCGTTTGCACTCCCTACAGCTCTGATAGCTTTTTCATTTCCAATGGAAACAGCTATATCCCGATAGGACTCCGTTGCAGCGTAGGGTATTTGTAGCAAGGTATTCCATACGGTTTTTTGAAAGTCAGTCCCGTCGACTTGATAGAGGAATGTAAATTCATGGCGATCGCCTTTAAAATATTCGTCAAGTTGGTTATAGCATTCTATCAAAACCGGAGGAGTTTCAGCTTGCAAAACATTCACCTTTTTATTCTCATCGGAAAACAATATAGAACGGATGGCTTTTTGATTACCGATTATTTCTATCACGCCAATTCGTGATTCATAATCTAATTTATATATGTTCATCATATAGCCCCCTTCGTTCGATATTCACTGGGCGAACAGTTTTTTAAGCTTCGGAACACTTTGTAAAAATTGGAAGGACTCTGAAATCCCACCTCATAACAGATCTCAAGGTTCGTCAAGGTTGAGTATTTCAGAAGATGGGCTGCTTTATCGATCCGTATTTTATCTAAATAAGAACGTGGAGTCTCCGAGGTTTCTTGTTTAAATAAACGTTCCAAATAAAAGGGACTTAAACCGACTTGATCTGCAATATCTTTTAATGTCACATTTTGTTTATAATGATTGACTAAAAATGTAATGATATTTTTAACAACCCCAACATTCGGGGAATGCTCCACTTCCGGCTGACACCTTTTGCAAGCACGGTAACCAGCTTTTTCAACTTCATTGATGTCATGGTAAAAATCCACATTCGCTTTTTTGGGCTTCCTTGATCTGCAGGAAGGACGGCAGTAGATTTTGGTTGTTTTGACTGCTGTAAAAAATAGCCCATCATATTTACGATCACAAGCGATGATTTTCTCCCACATCTCTTCAAATGAAAGATTCATACTAGTCACCATGTAACTCCACGATCCTTTCTGCACTAGCCCTCGTTCTCATACAAATGGGAGGTATCCATTAGCCTTACTAATTCTTGTGCGTTCTTTTCGATATAAGCAATCACTTTATCAGACAGGGCATTTCCAAAACTAAAACGTCTCACACCAAGTTCTTTAAGCTTTTGACAATTCGTGAGTCCAGGTAATGATAATACATTTAGGGGAGCTCTAATCTTACTTGTCATTTCCTTAATCTCATCATGGTCGATCAAACCGGGAACAAAGACCCCGCTAGCACCACTCTCAACATACGCCTTTGCTCTTTCTAAGGTTTCCATTAAAGGGTTTGCCTTTTGCAAATAAGTATCTGTCCTAGCGTTCATATAAAAACCTTTATAGCCATGATGATCTAACGCTATTCTCATTTTCTCCAGGAGTTTGGAATGCTGTGAAATCTCTCTTAATCCATTTGATGTTTTCAAGGAATCTTCTATATTAATACCAGCAACCCCAACATCTGCTGTCTTTAACACATGATCAATGATTTTGTTTATGTCTTCACTATACCCTGCCTCAATGTCAGCGGAAACGGGAACCTTCACATTCCCTGCTATAGTTTTGATAATTCCTAAATGTCTGTCAAAATCAATCAATTCTCCATCTGCGAGTCCAAGCGTGTTCGCTATTCCCCAGCTTGTCGTACCAATCGCTTTGAATCCTGCCTTTTCAAGTGTTAAAGCAGAAAGCAGATCCCATGCATTCCCTAAAAATAATAGTTCCGGTGAAGCATGCAACTCATTGAATTCCTGTATCTTATTCATTGTATTTCCTCCTAATATTTGTTTGCTGGACACATTTTATCAAGAAATCGACCTTCGATTCGTCTCCATTCTTGCTCTTATGGTCTGCTAAGTCGATGGTATAGAGAGGCATGATCTAATCCCATGATTGCACCGGTAAAAACAAAAATGACCGAAAGCACTTTAGTGCCATCGGCCATTACAATCTGGGATAGGAGCTGCCCGCAGGCAATTCCTCCGCTACTCATTACTCATTACTCCTTCTGCTTCGATGCGAAGTCCTCTGCTGCTACGCAGAGATAATACGCTAGCCCCGTCTGCTGAGCTTCGAGCATATTTCTGTGGAACTCATCCTGTAAAAAGAATCTCGCTTGGGCGGCAAAGTCTCTTGCTGTTGTCGGGTGTCCTTGGTTGGTAAGAGACGCGATGTGATCCGTGATGAGATGTTCTACTTTTGGATCATCGAACTTGATACCTTCCTGTAGTGCCTGAGCCATTCCCTCCATAAAATGCTTGGCTTCCTGAGCGGCTTCATTCATGGCTTCAACATCAATGGGGTTATCCTCAATTAAGTCGTACTCATACTTTTGCTTCAAATACTCATTCTGCTGTGACAAAGCTTCCTTCCACTCTTGCTCACTTTGGAATCCGCTAAACATTTTGTTTGTATCCATCCTTACTCCTTTCTCGGTACACCGGATCGACTCGTCAATGGTCTGTATCAAACGCTCCATTCTGCTGATATTCGATTGCAGGAGTTGCTTTTGACTAGACAAAATGGACAGTCGCTCTGGTTCCCCATCCAAAAGTTGTTTAATTTGTTTGAGGGGAAAGTCCAGCTCTCGGTAGAACAAGATTTGTTGCAGACGCTCCAGCTCTTTTTCTCCGTACAGACGATAACCTGCATCGCTAAGACGATGTGGCACCAAAAGACCAACCCTGTGATAATGATGCAATGTTTTTACCGTCACCTTGGCTATGTCGGATAGCTCCTTCACCGTATAAAGCACTTCCCTTCACCTCGTTTCCGATTCTAAAGGCTCCTGTAAGGTCAGAGTCAAGCAAGAAAAAAAGGCGGGTCATCGTTGAAATCCCCGCCAGCCTTTTTCGATATTCAACCGCCCGTTATTCCTGGATGACCCATTGTGGATTCCATACCACTTCCCACAAGTGACCATCTGGGTCTTGAAAGTAACCAGCGTATCCACCCCAAAAAGTGTCATGGGGAGGTACGGTAATCGTAGCACCCGCATCTTTTGCCTGCTCCATGACCTGATCAACCTCTTCTTTCGTATCCACATTGTGACCAATGCTACATGCAGTAGGACTCGATGCGGTCAGTGGAAGCTGAGCGTCTTGCGCAAGATCTTTGCGATTCCAGATGGCGAGTTTCAAGCCTGCTTGCAACTCGAAAAAGGCCACCGCTCCGTGCTCAAATTCTTGGCCCACGATCCCTTCTGTCGGCAGTCCCAATCCATCCCGGTAAAACCGCAGCGACCTTTCCAAATCGTCCACACCCAGTGTAAGTACTGTAATGCGTGGCTTCATAAAAGAATGCCCCCCGTCATAATAACTATTTTTGCAACTATCGTAAGTAGCTTCCATTATTGATATCAAATGTAGCACCTGTATAATGCCTCGTTTTGTCCGACAGCAAAAAGACAACTGTATCGGCAACATCTTCAGGCAATACAGGCGTATCGATGAGCTGATGGCTGAGATACTCTTTTTTTCGCCATTCCGGTATGGTATCCATCATGGATGTGTTCACGATCGTGGGAGCAACAGCATTCACTCGAATGTAAGGCGAGAAATTCATGACACAGCTTTTTGTTAAGCCCAGTATGGCAGCTTTCGAGGATCCATATATAGCATCTGAGCTCCCTTCCTGACCAGACACGGAGGACAGATTCACGATTACTCCCTTGCGCTGACTATGGAACAATTTCTTGCCGAACATTTGAGAGAAAAAGATATATCCCTTCACATTGATATCAAGGACTTTATTGATTTCATTTTCTTGATAGTCCAGGATATGCTTCGCCAGATAAATTGGTAGGTATCTAGAATTTTGCTATCATCCATTGATTCTTTCAAAGCACGTAAGGCTTGTTCATTCAGATCGCAGGCAATGATCGAAGCGCCTTCATGCAAGCATTGTTTCACAATTGCTTTTCCGATGCCCGAAGCCGCACCTGTGACGATTACTTTTCTTGTGCTTAGCACGTAAAAACTCCTTTCACATCATGAATGCTAAGAAGTACTTTTCTTGTGCTGGCTGATCACGTCCAGAAAAGACTGCATCGTGCTTCCCAATCGCCAGGACCCCTGAAGGCGTGGACGTTTGATTGAAATAACGATGCATGTCTTCCACTGTCACCAGTATATCCCGAGATATTTCCAGAAGTCTCCTTCCCTTCTGCATTCAACGTCATGCTTCAACTTTCCCCAGACGAGGCCGCCATCGTATTTCCTCTTACGATAGCCGGTCTTGTTAATGAAAAGATGGCACATAGTAAGGAGATCATGACAATGACACTCCCAAACCAGGCGGTACTGGAAACTGTGCCGGTCTGGTTTAACACGATCCCGCCAATGGCCGACCCAAGCGAAATACCGATTTGCAAGGCGGAATTATTAAAGCTTTGCTGAATATCGGACGTAGCTGGGTCAGTTTGAATTAAATAACTTTGTTGCGGCGGTGCGAGACCCCAGCTCAATGCGCCCCACGCCATCATCATCGGTATGAATAGGAAAAGGGAAAAAGTCGTAAAGGGCAATAGACCTAATACAATAGCAAATGCACTAATCACGATGATAATGCTTTTACGAGCGCCAATCCAATCGGAAAGGGTTCCACCCAAGGCTCCACCAGATACAGCTGCAATACCAAATACAAAATAGCAGATACTGATCCACTGGGAATTCAGATGAAGATTCGTTTCTAAAAATGGTGTGAAGTAAGCATAAAGCGTATAGTGTCCCGCTAGCATAAACATGGTAGCAAGATGAGCACTACCCAGTTTCGCACTGCCTACTGCTTTTATTTGTTGTGAAAGCGGAATCGTTTTTTCCCCGGGAATGCGCTCCAAAAAAAGTGAAATCAGCACCATTGACCCGATTGATAAAACAGCGATTCCCAGGAATATGACGCGCCAACCAAATGCATTGGAAATCAGGATTCCGAGTGGCACACCCAACACTAGTGACGAACTAATTCCCATATAAATAAGCCCTAACGCCTTTGCTTGGTGCCCAGGAGCAACGATTTTTGCAGCAATCGTCAAGGACAGTACGACTATCAGGGCCGTACTTGTTGCAGTCAGCACCCTTGCGATCATCATAAAGGTAAAGTTCAGACTGAAATATGTCATGATATTGCCGAGAAAAAAAACGAAAAGGGAAGCAAGATATACTTTCTTGCGTTCCAATTTGCTCGTTAATACGAGCAAAACTGGCCCGGCAATGGCGTAGACAAGCGCAAACACTGTAATCAACTGTCCGGCAGCGCTTAGTGATATGTGAAAATCGTCGGCTATCGTCGGCAATATCCCGCCTACGACTAACTCTACCAATCCAACTGCTACAGTCGATAAGGCCAGTATGAAAACTTTCAAATTCATAATCTGTTTTTCATCCTTTCGTGTTGATTGAAAATAAAAAAAATCCTAATTACAAAAAATGAATGCAATCATTTTCTGTAATCAGGATTTTTATGGTTTCCTGGTAGAGACCCTCAAGCCATATTCTTGAGGTTATACAGGTACGTATTCTGTTTAATAGTGAAGATCTTACTACACTTGATTTTATCTTTCAAGAGTAAAATTCCTGGTCCACTATCATACGCCTCTGATTCCGGCCAATCAGCACACCAGACGTCTGATGCGTCTACATTATTTCCCCAGGGTTTTCAATTCTTCTTGTAAATAGTTCAATGTACTAACCCTTTCTTCCTCATTCTGTTCATCCCATAACAGTTGTTCGAGAAACTCCCATATATCTTCCAACTTTCTTTTCCCTTGATAAAAATGCAAGGCATCAGGATTGATTGAAAAGTTGCCATTCTCCCATTACTGGTTTTCAAGCTCTGGCCAAGTGTTTCAAGAGTCTGAATCAAATCTTCCATTCGTTGCATATGAGGACTGATCAAATCCCATATATCCTTGGAAATATTGCTGCTCCCCTGAGTCCATATATTTCTTAATGACTGCGAAAACGGAACGTCAAAATTCTCTTTCATGGCATCCGTATCAAATGGAATGTCTTCACCATATAAATGAAGTTCCGCTATGATTTCCGAAAGCTGGTGAACCTGATCCTCTGTTAAATCCTGATCTCCAATGGTGTATCCTTCGATATAATCATAAAGCATATAAATACCGTGTTCATCTTCGCACTTATATTCCCCATCTCTGGTTAATAGAGGAACAGGAATCTTCCCTTTTACTGTGCTATTGTGCATGAGCCATATCATGATTGGAACGTATTTATCTATGAGAGCAGTCAACTTCGCTGTAGATGCCCTCCTTTTTTCATATACTTTTAGGAAGTAGCTCCTCTGATTACTTGACACTTTATAAGCGAGCGAGGCCCACCCTCCCTGCTGTGATAACATACTTGTACAATCTACATGATAATAATCACTCAAGAGTTTTTTTATATTGTCCATGGGCCCCCTCCTTTACTATCCCTTACTATCTGGCTATTTTCTACACTTTTACCATCATTCCTCGAAAAATGTATCTCCTGCTTCTTTAAAAATTTTTCATACGCGCTTCAAAACTCATCACGAACCCGTTGAAACGCAGACCATTCTTTTCCCGCCGGGTCATGTATGAGAAGGTGAGCAGCAAGATGTCGATTCAATTTTATGCATGTCGCTGTCAGACTTGGTGTAGAAGAATTCCCACTCATTACCGTCTGGATCTGTAACCCAAAACTTATCCTGTACGGCATAACAACATGTCGTGTCTATCTCTTCACGTGCGAAAAACCCTTCTTTTTCTAGCCTCATCTTATGAGCAACGATATCCTCTGCACTTGCAACCTGGAATCCAAAGTGGCTGACTTGATTCCCATGGACTTCGTCTCGAACATTTAATGTAAAGTTAAGCCCAGGGGTCTCCAGCAGGAACTTCGCATAATCTGTCTTAACCTTCACAGGCTCTACTCCAAATACCTTCTTATAAAAATCAACTGATTTCTCCAGGTTCGTAACGTTAATCCCGATGTGAACATATTTCATTTCATATTCCTCCTTAAAAGTGAGTTGTATTAATCAAAAAAAATTGATGTAAGGTACAAAAAAAATTAGCAGCAGGGTCCTTTACCTGTTTTCCGGAATATACAACAAAGCTCTTCCGACAACAACTGATTCACTTCACTGTCGTTCAAATTTTAGTAACTCCATGTCCCTTTTGTTTCTTTCATGATCAAGTTAGCGTCCAACAAGTCTTGAGATGATACGATAGCTTGGGTTGGGACATGTCAAACATGATTTCAAAACCGTTTCTGTCTGTTTCAAATCGTTCATCGAAGAGCACCTCATTCATCAATTTTTTTTGATATATTAATTATATGCACGGTTTCCAAGAAGATGCAATAGTCAATAATCACTTCGTGTGCGGCCAAAGCAAAACGCATGCCGATGCTGGCATGCGCTTCTAAGAGCCAATTGATTTTTATTGATTTTTATTGATTTTTGGCCGACTCGGCATATTTTTTGAAGTTATCTAAAATGGCCTGCCATCCGGCTTGTTGCATCTCGATTGTGTGGGTCTCTTCCGCATCGAACGATTCGATGATTCGTGTATCGTTCTCTTGGCGAAGAAAGAGGATCTTCACTTTTCTTCCGTCGCCCATCGTATAGGCAATACTCTCATTCATACTCACTTCGTCGTATACCCCGCTGAACTCAAAGCCAAAACTGCCGTCCTTTGCTTCCATTCTGGAGACAAACTTACCGCCTACCTGTAGATCATTCTCGGCATATGGCGTGTGCCAGTCATCCGAAGCGTTATTCCATTGCTTGATATGCTCCGGGTCCGTCCAATATTCCCACACCTTTTCAACGGGGGAATGAACTACCGTTTCCACTGTTATTGTTACCGGATCAGTTTTAGCCATGAGATAGCCTCCTTCGTATAAGTAGAAGCAAACATGTATTTCGTGATAGAAGAGCAATTCACCTGCACATAATGTATCAGAAAGCTGGAAGCAACATTTCTTTTCGATTGCTATTCTAAAGATCCGTTCGTTAACGGGAGGTAAATGTTTCAAAAAGAAGAAAGACCACTCCAATTCCCTGTGAAGTCGTCTCGTAATCTGCCTTGCTACTGGATGCGCAGCACCACCCATTTGCCATTTTCGTACGTCACATATATGTCGAGCATCTGTTGATTCGCCGTATCATCTACTCGCCCATCAGACATGGTCAATGCATATAGCGTGTACATGTTGTCTATTTTCACTACGAATTGTTTCGACTCATGGTCGTAGGATACGCTGACATGCTCCAATGGATCTTCTCTGTATCCGAATGAAGCTTCCTTCAACGTAACTGCTTTTAGCGTATAATCCGAAATACTGGCAAAATGATGGAGGGCTCCAAGCTTTTTCTGTGTTTCTTGCAAGATATCGCCACCATAGCTGCTGTGATACATTTTTTGCAATGCAGTTATATCTTTTGTTTCATATGATTTTGCCCGTGTCTCCAAAAACTGGCGGACAAAAGCAAGCACTTCCTCTTTTGTTTGATCAAGCAACGGCGGTGTCAAATTGTACGAATCGGATAAATTGGTAATGCTTACAGCCTCGCTTCTTGACTCTCCCCAAGGGAACTTTGCCACTCCTTGAATCATTTGGGAGCCGTCGGATAGAGCAGGGTAAAAATACTCACTATCATCATCGCCCAGAACAAAAGGAGTCGGTTTATCGTTCACATAGACTTCCACTCCATCAAGTGAGCTCGTAATCTTTACTTGATCGCCAGAAATGAAAAAAGACTCCTCCGTAACCGGTTCAAAACCGAACAAACTGACCGTCTCGTTTCGCGTAATATCCTGGTTCACGTAATCAAAATGGGTTACGAGGTTAACATCATACTCACCTGGAAATAAGGGGCCGAGCTTTGCTGAATGGTTATCCTTGCTTGCCTTCATGACCTCCTGGTTATTCACTTTCACAATTCCGTTGTCGTTTTCCAGCGTAATCTCCAAGTATTGAGGACGTACCCCAACCGAATAGGAATCGGAAAATAGTCCGGACTCTTTTTTCAAATAAAACTCGCCTGCGCCGAGCACTTCAGCGGGAGAGTGTTTATCCAGTAACCCGGTATTGATATATTCCGCATTCTCGTGCAGAGCTTGTTGGGCGATCATGATTTCAAAAGTCTGGTTGAGATACTTCGGATGTTCTTTGGCATACTTTACCAATTGCCCCACGTACTCTGGTTTCACTTCCATTTGTGGATCATCGACAGAGATGAGCTCTGTTAATGCCTCCACATCTTCCGCTGCGACCGCATTTTCAAACTTGCGCAGCACTTCTTCTGACGTCGTTCCGCTTGATGACGCAAACAAAACGATGACAAGGACAGCCACTGCCAATACAACGATGACGGCAATGAGAGGCTTTTGTCTCGCCAATTGTGTTACTTTTCCGAAAAATCCACCGCCATTTAAACTTTCGCTTTTATGCGGTTCCACCATCATCCTTTTCCCCCTCAATCAACGCACCCATTATTCTATGAAATACATTTTGCCGTCTACTTCGAGGGAAACAGCGGATTGCGTCATGTCTTCCTTCAACTGTTTGGCATAGGCCACCACTTCATTCAGCGACTGATTGTCAAGTTTCTCGGCAAAGCTGTAGACGATTGTGACCTTTTCCTTGATCAGCTTCTTGTCTTCATCCACCCAAGCGCCGGTTCCGGCAATTGCGGTCCCACCGCCAAAAAGCTCGGAGAATTTCGTCAGTGCCTGGTCGACAAACTGGGCATGAACTTCATCCGAGACTGGTGTGCTTCCGTTCATTGTAGAGGGGACATATATTTTGACTACATGACCCAGGTGGAACTGGCTTTGCAGCGCATTGTTTGCCTTTTCTGTTGGCTGTCCTTCAGTTGCAAAAGCTTGCAGCGGGTTTGCTGCCGAATACAGAGGAAGAACCAATAGCGCCGCCATGAACATACAGAGCATTCCAACCATCCATTTTCTTCTCACTCGAACACTCACTCCCATAGTTTGAATATGAAAAGCAATTTAAATTGTAAGTGATCAAAGTTTCCAATAAAATGATCCTATAGTATGAAATTGTAAAACGAGCCGTATCCCTGCTCCATGAAGGGAAAAGCGGCTCGTTTTTCGACAGGTGCAAAAAGACGTTTCTGTCTAGGAAGGATATACGTCCTATGGTCTCTAGTGCGATCTGATTAATTTTCCAAGTATGAAATGTGGGTATTTGCAATCACCCTGTTCGTAAATGCCCGTTATAACAATACCTTCATATGTGCTGTAGTGCATCGTCAAAAAGCGATACAGCTCCTATTGAATGAGCAATATTATTTCCTGTTCTCATGATAGATGAGCTGCACAACGCCGGAGGAGAACGTTCTTGTATGAACCAGTTTTAGATTCAACCTCTGTTTTATATCAATAAACAATGGTTTTCCTTCTCCCAAAACGACAGGGTGAACAGATAATCTATATTCATCAACAAGCCCCAAATTGATAAAAGTGGTAATAAGGCTTGCTCCACCATATAGCCAGATGTCTTTACCAGGCTTATTCTTTAATGTATTTACTTCTTCAAGAATATGATCATTTATGAATATTGCTTTATCATCAGTCGCCTTTTGTGTCCTAGAAAACACATATTTTTCTTTACTATGAACGAGTCCCCACATCTCTTTTTCAGTATCGGAAAGCTCTATTTCTGGAGTAAATTGTCCCCATAAATCATAACTTTTTCTTCCATATAAAATCGTATCAATTTGATGTAAAAAATTCATAAACCCCATCTCAGGGTCCATAATGCACCAATCCACTTCCCCATTCTTTCCTTCAATAAAACCATCTAACGTAACTGCTAGATCTAAAATGATTCTTCGTTTCATGATTTAATACTCCTTTCGTTGATTTACCACCATTATAGATCTTTAAATATGTCACCTTGTGTCATATTTATAACAGAAAGGAATTCAACCATGCTGCCCGTTCGCTCAATACCTGGCTGGTTATTGATACCGCTCCGTTGTCGGGGTTTTGCTCGGGAGTTGTCTATAGTTCATGTATAGCAAGAGCGTCCTGTTAATTTTCAGGACGCTCTCGATCTTTTACTCATATTTTTTCTTTATTGCCTCGCTCCTTTCCTGACAGCAAAAGATATGCCAAGGACCCGGAGTCAGAGCTTAGCTTTTGGATTACCCCTCTTCAAATAGCCGCTCGCCCCGGTACAGCCGTGTTGCAATATGGGCAATATGCGGCAGTTCGCGGGGTGTGGGGGCATGGGCCGCTAAATAGCGGGTTGCTGCCAAAAGCATCGTTTCACCAGCACGGGCGGCGAAAGCGTCGTTGCGCGTTGCCCAGATCTCATATTCGGCGACCGCCGCTTCGTACATTTGAAACGAATGGAATTCGGCGTCTTCGCGCAAGAGCGCATGGCCCAACGTATTAAGCAGGGCGTCTGGGTCGCCGCCGGCGTGTAAGTAGCCGACTGTCCAGCGCGCCGCTTCCTTCACCTGCTGGCGTTGATCCAAAATTTGCAGCAGCTGCTCCGGATTGGTAGTGTCCACGGCGGGCACGGCCGAGCCATCCGGACGTTGTGCTGCTGGGATATTCAAAAAACGATCCAAAAAAATGCTGATTATTCCGTGGTAGATCGCCCGGATGAGCAGAGGATGGGTTGAGCGACGCAAACGCTCATGCACGGCATGGGTATACGTAAAGGTATGCAAAACGGAGATCCAATCTCCGAAATCATTCTGGGTATGGAAACGGACGATCCGTTCCGCCGCAGCCAAAGCAGCCAGTTGGGCCAGATGAGCCGGATGTGCGCCGGATTTCAAGACCTCTGTCACAAGGTTCACCGTTTCAAGTGGTTCGTCGCTTAACAGCTGTTCCACGATTTTCTTCTCGTCCGCTGCGGAAATAACAGAATAGGACTTTGTCAGAGGGAGACTATCCAACTGCGCGAAAGCTTCCTTAAGCGGAGCGACTAGATTCACTGGCGACTGCCATTGATGAAGTTCCTCGCTCCGGATCGGATTGGCGAGGAGCCGAACCAGTGAGGTCAGCGTCTGCTCGGTGTGCTCTTCGCCGATAAGGGCAAGCGCTTCAAAGGCTTTATTATGAAAATCGAACGTATGGCCGCCGTCCAAATAAAAGTGGTCCGTCGCCGCGATCAACATCATCTCTGAAAGCTGCTCCACGGAAGCCCCCTGACGGATCGCCGTCAGCAACACTCTTTCTGCCCCTTGTGTGTCGCGGACCTCGATACAGTTGCGGTACCATTCCGTCAGCCGCTCGAAAGGCACGTCAGCCCCCGGCAGCGGCTTAAGCAGATGTCGCGCCGCGGCACCGGAGCTGTTGCGAGCCACATGAAGCAGCCCTTGATAGAGAGCGAGGATCGTTCCTGCTTTATCTAGCTTCGGCAGCACATTTGCCATCGTGGTAAGGATGGTCAGTCCCGAATTCCAGCCTCTCCCATATGTGGTGCCGAATGTGATGCCGATCTGCGTGATTTCCGCTGCTGGAACGCCAGCTTCCACCAAGCCGACGACCGCTTTGGCAATCACGAGACCCAGATTTTGCTCCAGGCCTTCCTGCAACCGAAGTTTGTATTTCTCAACGCTGTTCGTCTGTTTTGGATGCGAATTCACCCAAACTTCCCCATTTTCTATTTTCACTTCATAGGATGGAACATCGTCCGCCCACGGATCCAGCGTTCCACCGCTGCAGACGTCAAAGCGTGCATGATGCCAATGACAGGTGAGTATCCCGTCGCACAAGCTACCCATATGCAGGGGAAATCCCAGGTGCGGACAACGATTGTCTACCGCATAAACCTGCTCCTCATGATAGAAGACGGCGATCCCGCCGTGGATCAACTTGTGGCCCTTCTCTTGGATTGACGCTAGTGTACCCGCATGAATCCAAGGCTGGCTTTGGTTTTGTTGCATACCCGTCCCTCCTTACTATTCTGTATTTTCAAACAAAATTTACCATCGCCTTTTAACTTTGTCAATATTTTTATTTACAATGTATTGTAACATCATCGCCCCAACACCGATTCATTCAATTCTGAAAGTGAAATTCTGTACAGCTTATCGTCATTCTCCTGTGGAGCCCCGCGCCCATCTGTGTTATTGCTAATGAAATAAAGAAAGTCATCTGCAATCAGCACATCTCGAATTCTGCCAAGACCCGTTATTACTTCCCGATATCCACCTGTTTCAAGGTCAAACTCTAATACGGCAGACCCTCTTAATGCGGCAACATACAATTTGCGATTATATGAGTCCATGCCAGATGGCGCCCAAGTTGCCTCATCTCCAGAAGTAAATTGCGGTGAAACCATCTCTTCTTGTTCCTCATAGCCTTTGATAATCGGCCAGCCATAATTTTTACCAGCTTCGATTTTATTTACCTCATCATTTGCATTGTTGCCGTGCTCGCTTGCATATAGCGTTCCGTCAGGCAGCCAGGTCATTCCTTGAGGATTTCGGTGGCCATAACTATAGATGTAGGAATTAGGAAATGGGTTGCTATCCGGAATCGATCCATCAAGATTCATTCTTAACATTTTCCCGCCTAATGAATGAAGATCTTGTGCTGTACCCGCTTCAGATGCATCACCGGCTGTTGCATAGAGTTTTCCATCGGGACCAATTTTCAGCCTTCCTCCGTGATGATAGGTACCACTTGGAATTTTATCGAGCAGCAAGCTTTCTTCTCTCCAAACGTTATCCTCCAAACGAAGGGTAATAATACGATTAAATTGTCCAGAGTTGTCCTCATACGTATAATAAGCATACGCTCGGTGCGATTCTAAAAAGTCAGGAGCAAGTACGAATCCCAATAACCCTGCCTCTGAAGCTGTGGAAATCTCTTTCTCAAATTCCACGCTTTGTCTTACCATTTTTCCGCTCTCAACTTTTACGATAGAGCCTGCTCTTTCCGTCAAATAGAATGTATTACCCAGCTTTTCTATAGACCAGGGGGCTTCAAGGTTTTCTGCCAGTACTTCGTATCTTTGATTTTTGGGATCATCTACAGAGTTTTCCTGTGCAATTCCTGTCGTTTGTTGCTCACCCTCAGAACAGCCCGCCATGAAAGGGATTGCCAGCATAAATGCCGCTAAATATTTGATCACCAATTTACTCACCTCTCCCATTGATAAATAAACATCTGTCTATAATTATAAATAGAAACATGATGCCCTCAATAACAATCAACAACTTCAGTGAAATAAAGGATTAGACCGGAGCCCCCTCATGGTAAAAGGAGTTCCGGTCTAATTATTAACTTCCAGCTTCGGTAAGCTGTTTGCTTTTCCGCTTGCCCCAAGGTCTCCTATTTTTCTGAGAGAACGGGTACTTCCCAGTCTACATTGCGATGCTCAACCATCCTTTTCGTAGCGGTAATGGTCAGTTGCTTTGGAAGCGGCTCGATGTTTTGCACGAACAGCGAGCCAGTCAATTCCGCCCGTCCATTTTTATAGTCGGTTCGATCGATAAAATACTGTACATCGTCGTACTTTTTGCCGTTTTCGTCCGTGATGGACCAATAGGCACTAAATGGGGACATGGCCGCGGCCTCTTCCCCAAGCGTTCCTTCAAAGGCAAGATGGTACCCTTCCAGTTTTGTAGCGGTTCCATCGGCGTTAAAGCTGTAGGCACCATCATCAAAACCTTCGACATCAACCACTCTATTCGCGTCTTTCACATACTCATACTTTTTAAAGGTAAAGCGATCACCTTGATCTTCTGCTGTAACCGGTGCTTTTTCTATGCGATCAAGGTCAAGTGTTGCACGGAATGCCGCCGATTCTTCGGTATATACAGAACCGAGTTTGAAGGAAATGGGTGTACTTTGATCAATGGGCTGGAAGTAATGAAAATCTCTGAACCCGTTTTCCATTGGCAAAGAATGGCGCCATTTCAAACGATCGATCTCGTTTCTTTGTTTGCTGGCTCTCCTCATTATTTCCTTAGAATCCCATGCTCCAAGAACAGTACCCCGGTCATCTACTAGCTCATAGCTGTAGTCCTTTCTCCGTTTGTCCTCTGTATTGATTCGATCGATGACCATTTCCACTCCACTCGGTGCAAACGTGATCTGTTTCACATCTAGCTTGAGTCCTTGCGGGGTGGTATAGGACTTATTTATTTCGTGTGTTTTTGTCGCGGCTTTTGCCTTTTTCATGTCAACAGGCACCGACAGCTTCCAGTTTCCTTTTTTATCGCCCATTTTTTTGATATCGAATTCTACAAACAGCTCGTCTGGAATCTTGCTTAGATCATCAAAATAGCTTCGTAGCTCCCGATTCAAGAACAGAAAGCCGTCCGTATTTCTTGCACTATCCCACTCTTCATTGGGGTTATGGATTGATTCTTTGCTTGTGTCAGAAGGGTGTGCAGGCAGGAGAATGTTACCCTTTTGGTCCTTGATTGTAAAAATGGGTTCTTCGTCTGTTCTTGCAAACATATCCTGCCAAAAGATTTCGAGCGGCTTGCCGTTTTCATCTCTCACAGAAGCAAGTATGCTAATTCGCAGAGGGTCAGCCATAACCTCTTTTATTTCGAGTGTGATTCCTTGATCGGTCGTGCTTTTATTAACTGGTTGTGCAAATCCATTTTGGGCAGCTTTGCGAATACCGATGTCGTAAGCCATTTGCCGTATATCCTTATTCTCAGAAGCTTCGGGAGCAGATTTATCGATTGGGCTGCTCGTGAAAGCCGCATGTACATAGCTGGCAAAGGTCGGGGAAATGAGCATTCCGGAAGAGACTACGACTGTTAAGGCCGCGGCAGCAAATGTCACTCTTTTCATGATGGTGATACTCCTTTTCTTCCACAAGGATGTGGTTGGTATAGGGTTGGCACGATTCAAAACTCTCACAGGATGCGGGGAGAGCGTGCTAATAATTTTTTGGTCCAGGTCCTCTGAGAGGGTGTTTTCCCAAGAGGTTTCAACGGTTTCTTCCAAATAATCAATCCATTGCTCCAGCTGTCTTTGGCAGAAGCTACAGTGATCGAGGTGACTTTCTAGTTTCTGTTTGTTCACTGCTGATAAACGATCTTCCATGTAAGCGATCAGTTGCTCTTGCGTAAGGCACTTCAAAGCGGGTGCCCCCCTTTTTTCTCCGTTTTGATAAGCTGCTCACGTAGCTTTTTTCTGGCGCGGGACAGACGCATTCGCACCGTATCTACAGACAATGACAGCTTGCTGCTTATCTCTTGATAGCTCAACTGCTGAAGATAATGAAGCGCCAGAACGGTTCGGTGCTCCAAATCGAGGACCATCATCTGCCGCCTGAGGCCAGTGCGTTGTTCCTTCACCAGATAGGCATCCTCTGGTGCAGGACCATCGTCTTTCAGCTCTACATCCATCTCTGCGAGTAAAGGAGCCCGTTTTCGCTTGCGCCACTCATCAATCCCGCGATTAATGGCGATCCGATACAGCCAGGCTGAGAAGGAATGGTTGGGCTTGTAGTCTGGCAGACTGTAGTAAGCTTTAATAAACACTTCCTGCACGATGTCCTCAATGTCATAAGAATGCGGGAAGCTTTTTTGGAGAATAGAAGCGACTTTCCCTTTGTATTTATTGACGATCAGAGCATAAGCTCCTTTGTTTCCTTGAAGAACCTTCGCAATGATCTCCTGATCATCTTGCATGCTGTTACCTCCTAGCAAAAAGGGTGCTGCGCAGCCGTTCCTTTTTGTTCGTTCACTACTATATACGATGGGGGAAAGCTACCCCTCTCGAACTTTTTACAAAAATGATAAAAAAAGATGCTCTTCTTGTTCAGTGAAAATAAAGTATTAGACCGGAACCCCTACTGGCACAAGGAGTTCCGGTCTTCTTTATCACGAAATATTTGAAAATTAGGTTTAGACTCAACGTTAGGATGAATCAAATCTATGGCTCTAAACTGAATCATGTGTTTTAACGGTTTTTTTGCCAATAATAAAATGATATAGAAAAAGTGATAATAAATAAAAGTAAGAAGCAAACACCTATAATCATTGGAACCGATATAAAAGCGTTTATTAAGCTCTCAGAAGTTGACCACGAAGTAGCGTTTCTAGGTCTTGAAAAACTTATTGCAATTTGTTCACCGTTAGCCCCTACTATTAAAAGCAAAACGCCGAATAAGAAAAATCCAACAGGAATCCCAAATGATTTTATATTTTTACTCTCCATAATCACTCGCGCCTTTCGCTTTAAAAATACCATTCTTGGAAACAAGATTACTCCTCGATCGAACTCCGTTCGCGTAATGCTTCCAGCCTTTTTGCTCGTTCAAACGATTTATGTAAAAACTCTTTAGCCGATAAATTCTCATAATCCCAATTCATGGCCTCTATTGCAGTCGCGCCTGAATAATTCGTTTCCGCAATTTTTTTCATAGTTGTTGACCAATCAATCGTGCCGTCAAAGGGTAACCCGTGTTGGGCATAACTCCCATTATTATCATGTAAATGTAGTGCCATCACCCGGGACCCGAACATGGATAATAACTCATCGCTTGGATAGTAGCGGTAGTGATGCCCGCAGTCATAACAGAATCCGATACGCAGGGAATCCACTTGCTCCAGAACATATGTCAAATTGGTAAGGTTCCGTAAATTCTCCAGTGCAACATTGACCCCAAGCTGTTCCGCTTTTTCGGTGATTCTCTTGATTCTATCCAGTCCCAGTGCGTTATATGGTTTGGAATCGCTAGGCAGGTGCACCACCATTGTCGGAATCTCAAACTCGGCGCAATCTGCAACACATTGCAAATAACAATCGGTTAAGGCTTCACCGTCCAGATTGTCAAGCCAGAGGTTGTTTTGGTTTTTGACAGGCGTGTGGATATTTTCTATAAAAAGACCCACTTCTCGCGCAATTTGCGGCCCTTTGCGGTAATCGTCGTTCCGATTAAAGTCTTCACTCCACCATATTAAAACGCCATCAAATCCGGCTTCTTTTATTAACTGATAACGTTCCTTAATCGGCAATTCATAGCCAAACCAATCATAAATGGTAATCATAAGTCGATTCCCTGGTACATTCATAAGAATCCTCCTCGTTTCCCAATAATTGGTTTACGGTTACACCTCAAACTTGCTAACATAACGCAAATACTCTTCCATCTCTTCTAAATCATACCGATTTCGCATAAAAGCATCAGGGTGAATGACGATGGTTAGCTTCTCACTGAATTTGCAGCTTTCTACAGCAAGCATAAACGTATTTACTATGTCGTGGATTAGCTCATAACGGTTCACGTTCAAACGGTTTCTTCCGCTACCGATTACAGGGATGATCAAATGTTCTTTTCTGCCTCGCTTACCGATATAGTCCCACAAGCCATTCAACGCTGTCCTAAATTGCTCTCGATTCGGTATTGCCCTACCATACTCATTAAGTTCAGCCGTTGCAACAATATACGCACCCTTCACTTTGGCTGAATTAAGTTCAAGACGTGTAACTGTGCCGATAGGATATTTCCTTACTTGATTCCCTTGCAAAGTAATCATTTCACTTGGCTCATGCTTGAGCGCGTCCTCCAACACCCGTTCAAAAGCGGCCGGATTCTCGTAAAACTGGTTCCGCAGCTGTGCCTGTACGGCTCCTTCGTCCAGATGATCGTGTTTAAACAGGACATTGGACGGGACGATTACCGTACCGCCGCCGACGCGGAAGACGTCATCAACGGTAATTTGCAGCGTAATGTCTTTGTCCTGCAGCTTTACCGTTCGGGTCAGTCTGGGACGGCTCATCCACAGCGCCAAGGCGATCCCGATGAGCAGAACGGCCCAAACCGGCGGTTTCACAGGGGAGCCGTCCCTTTCGAAAAAAAATCCGGCAAATTCGATAAACGTCCAAATGACCGAAAACATCGCGATCCAATGTACAAGGAAACGTTTCATCACAAACGAATACTTCCATGCATGTGTCGAAAAGAATGCCCTTATTCTTTTTCTCAAGGCTGCGTTCCCCTTTGTCTAGCAAGTCGCGCGCTGCATCCCCCGCCTATAGCTGCAGTACACGCACCGCCCGTTCTTGGTCGGGCACAAAAGACTGAACCTGGATGCGAACCGGTCCTTCCGGATAACGCTGCAGGTGATAGGACTGGAAGCGTTCCTGTAAAAAGCTGAATTTCCGCCGAAACAGCGTAGCTACCTGCGGGTTGGCTGTTGTGAAAAATATCTGGGTTCCGTGCGTAATCGTAATCTGCCGCAAGAAGTCCAGCAACCCAAGCACATTCAACTCGTCCATATTGGCTACCGGTTCATCCAGCATCAAAATCCTCGGTGCTGTATCCATGACCAGATGCATCACGAAAAACACGGCGAGGATCACAGTCGTCCGCTGACCGGTGCTCATCTGATTGATGGTGCAGCTGACACTGCTTCCTTTTCGCTTGGCGACGATCTGATTGTTCTCATTCCATTGGAGCGCCTCGAACTCATTCGGTGCATGCAGCGCAACGAATAGCTGGCTGATCGCCTCGAAGTTGCTTCGGACGAATTCATCTCCGTACTCTGCAAGCTGCTTCAGCCCAAAGAGCACTCTCAGCGCTTGTTCGCAGCGACGCAGCCGTTCCGTTTCGGTTTGGATCTGCTGAATCAGTTCTAAAGCTACACTTTCTCTTTGCTCCAGCAACAGACGCGGTTTGAGGATTTCCGTCAAGCTCGAACACTCCGCGATCAATTGCTCCAGGTAGGAGC